>CALCCH010000508.1 GCA_937899855.1 uncultured Saprospirales bacterium
TAGATCGATCCCACCCACGCCATCAGCCCCCCCGCCGTCTTTGGCCCCAGCGTCTATCAAGGCGTCAACCTGTCGATGGGCAACCTACAGTACAACATCCTGCTCATCGGTGCCCTGGCCAATCCCTCCCCAAGCACCTTCAACCAAGCCCACGGCCGTTTCGAAATCGTCATCATCGATAAAAATGTCCTGTGATGCGCACTACGTACCGCCCAAATGTCGAAACATTCCTAAAATCTGTAATTGAACTCCCCGAGAATAGCACCCACCTTTATTGTCGGGATCAATGCGCCAATTTATCCATCATGAAAAATTACCTGTTCTTCGTTTTGCTATACAGCCTCAGCGGCACCTTAACGGCCCAAACCGATCCCTTTTTCCGCTACGCACTCGATACCGATCGCTGCTATACCAAGACCGATTATCCCAGCCTCGAAGCCGCCACCCAACAGCTGGTAGCGGACCTACTGGGTTTTAGCCCCTGCTACAACAACTGCGCGCTGGAGCAAGCGACGGCTTGTGTACCCCAGCTGAGCAATCCCGAAGACGCCCTGGAGGAGTCGGCCGGTACCTGGTGCTTTTACGACTTGGTCGAAGTGGCCTGGCAGTGTACCGCGGCGCCTACGGAAGAGACCCCACCGGGCGGAGAACCCGCAGCGGGCGGCGCCTACGATTCGGCCTACTTCGTGAAGGCCGGTCCCAACCCCTTTAGCCAGCAAGTGCACTTTGAAATCACCATCGAAAACGCCGGGACACCGCTGCTACTACGCATCGTCGACTGGACCGGGGAGATTTACTTTGAAACCCGCCACGCCCCCGACGGTCACCATTGGTTCGTAAGCGCTGATCTGGGAAGTCGTGCCCCAAACGGGAATTACGTAGCCATGCTAGAAATAGACGGCCAGATCGTAGATCGCGAAGCGCTACAACTACTGCGCTAAGTCAAATTCCAGGGCGGTTCATTTACCCAAACGCCTCCGCCACTAAGTAGGCTACCCTTACGCGTGCTTTCTCCAGTCTACGGACCCGGAGAGAGCTGGATCAGAACGCTAGGTCCGCGAATGATTAATCCAAACTAAATCCATATTATGCATCAGATCCATCGTTCCTTGTGTTTTTTACTTCTCCTCACCAGCAGTTCGCTCGCGGTCGCCCAAACCCCCTCGGGGGATACCGAACTGACCTGTGGAGAGAGTGGGGTTTTAATTGTTCGAGACTTTGGTACGCGCTTTTGCTTCGACACGACCCAGGCCGTTGCCGAGCGACTTTTCCGGGGGGCCCTGCGGGGAATGGTGAGCTGTCGCAACGACTGCCTCAGCCCGGGTTTGTACGACTGCCAATTGGAATTGGGAGAATTTTACGAGGGCAAGCTTACGCGGCGCAACGGCCAGTACTGCCCGAGTAGTTCCCGCATCAGCATCGGCTGGACTTGTACGGATTGTACACGGACGACCAGTACGGGAGCGGGGAGTGGCAATTCGACCGCTACGGGTACCGAATTGGCCTGTGAGGAAAGTGGTCGCTACAAACTGGCCTCGGTAGGACGACACAATTTTCCCCGGAGTCGCTTCGCTACCCGGGAAGCCGCCGCGGCTCAACTGGCCGCCGATATTTTGGCACGACTCCAGTGCCGCAATAACAGTATGGACCCCACCCGCTTTGACTGCGAGCCCCAGCTCAGCGAAAGTGTCCTGCGTTACATCAGCTCCTCCTCCACCGCCTTTTACGTTCCCAACGCCACCAACCTCACCGCTCGTTGGGCCTGTACCGAATGCCTGCGCAAACCACCCGGAGGCGGAACCACCGGCGGGGGAAGCACCACCACCGGAGAAGATGGCCGCATTACGGGAAGCAGCACCAGCTGTAGTAAGTCCACCCAGTTTGTCGCACGCGACCTGCCCCGGCATTGCTACAAACACCTCTTCCCCGAAGGAGATCTGGAAGCAGCGCAGGCCCTATTCCGATCCGACCTACTGGCCATGCTCCACTGCGAGGTCGATTGTGAGCGGCCCAACGAGACTTGCACTCCGCTAATCACCTCGGGCAGCATCAATGGCAATTTGGGCGCCGACTTTTGTTCGGGGCGTTACATTGCTTTCAACTGGAAATGTACCGACTGTACCGAAACCAGCGACACCCCACCCAACGAGGGAGAAGGGGAAGGACGCGCGCCACAGCCGGGCTCCGAGTGGAGTCGCTCCCAAGTCGCCACCACGGCGAGCCCGGTGCGGGTAGGCAAGGCCACCCCCAACCCCAGCTCGGGTGAAGTTCGACTGGATATTTCGGTAGAAGTTCCCCGGCAGGCTTTGGTGCTGCGCATCAGCGATGTACAAGGCCGCGTGATTGCCCAGCACGCTTACGGGGATTTGCCCGCCGGAACGCAGCAACTCACGGCGGATTTGAGCGCGCAACGGGCGGGACTCTATTTCTTGAGTCTCTACGCCAATGGCCAATTGGTCAACAGCCAAAAGATACTCGTGCAACACTAGCGGCCGTCCAAAATACCCCAACCAACACCAAACCGAATACCTCCAACAAGGAATGGAGGAATACTGCTAAGCAATTGGTGGTGGAGTGCCCCTGCGCTACGAGTCGCAGCTGGACTCAGGCCCCGGAGGGCACTCCACTTTTTTGAAAAAACACTTCGCACCAATGCTTTAAATCGCCACACCATTTACCAGATTTTTTTAATCCTTCCCCGCTCATTTTACGCGGTGGGGAGCCAATCTTTTATTGCTATATGAAAAAGCTAATTGTCTCTTTTTTCACCCTCGTCCTCTGCCTTTCGGTCTCCAGCCTAGTACAGGCCCAAGCCGAGGACCTGATCCAACGCTGCGGTGGCAAGAAATCCTTTACCCGGACCTACAGCTCACCACAGTGCTACCCCAAGTCGGACTATCCCACTAGAGAAGATGCCAAAAAGCAACTGTTCGAAGATGTTGGGGGCAGCGCCGGCTTCGTCTGTAAGACGGACAGCTGTATCAACGAAACCGATTTTACCTGCGAGGTAGATGAGATCAAGCTCGTCCGGGGCAACTTCTCCGACAAGGAGGACGAGTGGTGTACGGCTACCAACCGAATCGAAATCAAGTGGACCTGTACCAATTGCCGCCGCAAGCCCAAGCCGGATGCCGATACGGACCCCGAAGGAGACGTACCTCCGGGAGAGGAAGGCGAAGGTAGTGGAACGGATGGCCTCGGGCACGATGGAAGCGCCATCCATCAGTTCTCCTCGGGCGCGATCCAACCAACCCCCAACGAATTGGGACGGATTACCAACATCTCTCCCAATCCCTCCTCGGGCCTGTTCAACGTCAAAGTGCTCAACGAATACGAAGATGGCCGGCTCGACCTGATCGCCACCGACCTGACCGGCAAGGTCTTGCGGCGCAAGACCTACGACAGCATCTCCGCCTCGACCTTTCATTCCCGCATCGACCTGTCCGATTTTCAAGCGGGTATCTACCTGCTGGCCGTCCACCTCAACGGCAAACCAATTGGCACCAGCAAGGTGGTCGTCCAGCGATGAGACCATCACCTTGACCAGTTGGGGGGCATTCCCTACCCGACCAAGGGAGGGCCTGACTCCTCCTTAACTACGGTTTACCCAACGGGCGTTTTCTCTCTGGAGAAGGCGCCTTTTTGAGGTGGTGGCTCTGGGTAAAAAAAAATAGTCGGGACGCACAAGTTTTCCGAAGCGAAAGCATCAAAGATGAAAAGTGATTGTGTTAACTTCCGCAGCACCACTAAAAATTACTCATTTGGACGAAAAACAGCTGATTGAAGCGCTGCAGGCGGGGCAGGATGCCGCTTACCAGCACCTGTTGGATACTTTCCAGGAAAAGGTGCTCAACACCTGCCTGGGATTTGTCCCCAATCGGCACGATGCGGAAGACTTGGTTCAGGAGGTATTCGTCAAAATATTCCGCAGCATCGACGACTTTCGTTCGGATGCCACGCTGTCTACCTGGATCTACCAGATTACGGTCCGTGAATGCCTCCAGCTGATCCGCTACCGCAAGCGACAAAAGCGGGTGGCTTTTTTCCAATCGCTGATCGGTATGGAAGAGCAGGCCGACCGCATGGCCAACGATCGTTTTGATCACCCCGGCGTAGCGCTGGAGAACAAAGAGCGCACCGAGTTGTTGCTGAACAAAATCGCCGAACTGCCGGAAAACCAGCGGATTGCCTTTACGCTACACCGCTTGGAAGGCCTGAGCTACAAGGAGATCAGCCAGATCATGGAGATGAGTTTGTCGGCCGTCGAAGCGCTTTTGTTTCGGGCCAAAAAAAACCTCCGCAAGAAGTTGGAACATTATTACCAAAAGAAAATGATATAAAAAATCGGATATGAAAAAAATCGACTCCAGGATCAGCCGGGAGGTAGACCTCACCTTACAAAGCGCCGATGACATTCGACGCGTCGAGGGCAACCCCTTCCTGCTCACCCGCATCCGAGCCCGTATGGCTCAAGAAAAAGTACCCCTACGCCGACGCGCCAGCCAACGCTGGCTATGGCCCGTAGCCGCTAGCCTGGTACTGCTCAACTTCATCAGCCTTTTACAATTCACCCGGGGTAGTGCGCACAAAAGCTCCGCGACCCTCTACGATTACTACTACCAGAGCCCCGAGAAAAGCGATTTGTACGATCTATTAAGTCAGTAATCCTCATGAATGCCTTCAGCTCCTTTTCTAATTCTGCCCGTTGGATCATCAGCATCCTCGGGATTCTCAACCTGCTTTGCCTCAGCGCCCTCTGGATGGGAAGCACGCCCCGCAGACCCCATCCCTCCGGCCCGCCCAAACACATGATCCGCCAACTCATCGGCGAATTGAACCTCCAGGGCGAACAACGGCAGCAGTTTACCGCTTCCTTCGACCGGCACCACCAAAACATGCAGTCCTTCCGCAAAGCCATCGACCAACTGCGCGAGCAACAACTCCAACTCATGACCCAAAGTCAGGTGGATACCAACCGCATCGAGCAGCTCTTCCAACAAATCGGAAACAAACACCGCGATCGAGAGTGGGCCAATTTTGAACACTACCGCGAGCTCAACGAGATTTGTACTCCCGAGCAACGAAAAAAATTGCGTACCATATTTGTGGAAAATGCGCCCCGGGGTGGCCCGCCCCACCACTAGTACCAGCAGACGCTAAAAGCGACCGCGCAGGCTGAGGATAAAATTGCGGCCCGGTGCGCTCAGACCGGAAGAGGCCTTCCGGTAATGCAGGTCGAGAACGTTCTCCACCGCTAGGTTGATGCTAAACTTGGGCGTCAGCTGGAAGGAAGAGTAAAAATTGTACGTGGCCCAGGCCAAACTGCCATCGCATACCGTCTGGGTGATGTCCCCAATGGTCACCTCACGGCAGGTCCCCGAATGCTCCAGATTGTCGGACCCCTCGCGTTCGATCTCCGCCACGGTGCCGGTGCGTTCGTCAAAGGTGAGCCCCGTAATGGCGTAATCCTCGACGGGCTTGGCCCCATTGAAACGCAAAACCCCTTCCAGGCGGATGCGCTCCCCAAGGTAGGCTACACTGGCCCGACCGTACAGCGGAGGCAGGTGATCCATGGGGGATAGGGTGTCAAAGCGCACCGTTCCGTCCTCGTTGTACACCGCAAAATCAGAGGCGCCATCGGTATAGCTCACGCTCCCACTCAATTCAACTTTACCCCCCAAATTCAGCTTGAGATTCGCCGAGCCACCAAGGATGTAGGCACTAGCGGCATTGGCATTTATCTGGACGTCGAAGGTATCGATGCCCCCATCCACAGCGATGCGTTCGCCCGTACTCTGACGGATGATGGCATCGGTGAGTTGGGTGTAGAAACCAGTGGCACTGAGCTTGAAAAAACTCCGCCCCGAACCTCGAAAGACCTTGCCCAGTGTCACTTCCCCCGTCTGGGCAACCTCGGGACGCAACCCCTCGTTGGGCAGTTGTACATTGGGATCCTTGACCCGCACCTTAAACAAATCGTCGACATTGGGCGCGCGGAAAGCCCGGGCCCCCAGCAAGCGAAATTGCCAGCCGTTTTTTGAATTTAAGGTCAGCCCGAGGGAATAACTCAGGTCGGTATTGCGGTTGCGGATGCCCTCGAAGTAGGAAGCCGGCCAGCTGACCTGATTGAGGTCAAAGCTGTCGTAGCGCGCCGATACGGCAATGTCGGTATAGCGGGCGCCGGCATTGAGAAAGAAGGTTTCCGATTTGTTGCCCCACTCGTAATTGAGGTAAGCTGCCTTGCTCATCAGGTCGTTGCCCGCGCTGGCGTAGCGGGTAAGTGGCCCCAAGCTAATCACCCCGGTGCGCGCGCTCTGCTGTACGGCCCGCGAGTTGACGTAATTGTAGGTCAGCTCCCCCCCGTAGGCGATGGTATTTTGTCCCGCCGCGTCCAACTGCTTGTCCAGATCGAGCGTAGCGGAATAGACGTAGACGTCCTCGCTGTTCCACTCGCGGTGCGAACGTCCAAAGCGGCGCGTGATGCGATCTTCGTCGATCTTCTGGAAGGAGGTAATCAGGGTGGCGCGGTTGTAAAGCGCGGTGGGACGCAGCAAGCGCAGCTTGGCCGAAGCCAGCAGGCGCCGTTGAGGCCCGTAGTTCCATTCCGAAAACTTGAGTTCATCCGCAGCCCCCAAAGTATCGGTCAGGGCGTCGTAACGGGGTACCTCGGTAGAGGTGGAGTATTGGAAATTAGCGACCAAAAACCAGTTGTCCTTGGGTTGGAAACGCAGCTTCTGGAGAAAGTCAATTTGGGTGTAGCCGGTCGGAGTTTGGATGTTCCAATCGCCCGATTGGACGACCTGATCGGCATTGTCGGCGCGGTCGGCAAAGAAAAAGCGTTTGCCGATGTTGGGATATTCCGCGGGGCGGTTGTCGCCCGCCCGGAGACTGCCGTAGTCCACGATGGAGAAACTGGTCAGCGAACCCCAACGCCGCCCGCCGTAGTCGATGTCGAGGTGGGCATTCTTTTCCTGATTGGCCGTTGCGTAGCGCAGGCTGTAGTTGGTCTCCATCCGGTAGTCGGGGCCGTCGCCAAACTTGAGTTGGGGATCGCGGGTCCGGTAATGTACCACCCCGCCCAGCGCATCGCTGCCGTAGATGAGCGAGCCCGGTCCGAAAATAACCTCGGCCTGTTCGAGAATGGCCGGATCGATGGTAATGGCGTTTTGTAGGTGACCACTGCGGTAAATCGCGTTGTTCATCCGCACCCCATCCACGACCAAGAGCACCCGGTTGGCTTCGAAGCCGCGGATAATCGGACTGCCTCCCCCCATCTGGGATTTTTGGACGTACACACCGCCATCGTTATCGAGAACGTCCGCAGCCGTCTGGGCATTGGAAAAAGCGATGGTCTTGGCGTCGATCCGAGCCACTTGGTAGGGAATCTCTTCCTGGCGATCATCACGACGACCGATCACGACCAGCGTGTCGGTCAGCAAATCGACGGCGGGGAAGAGTTCGATCAGGCCTTCTTGTTTTCGGATTTCGAAAATGCTCAACTTGATCGTGGCGTAGCCGATGTAGCTAAAATTGATTTTGTCGAGGTGGCTGAGTTGGCTATCGTCGATGGTGGCCCGGCCCTCGAAGTCGGTGGAGAGCGCCACCTTGGACAGGTCCTCGGTGAATACGCTGACGCCCGGTAGGGGCTCGCGGGTTTCCCCGTCGACGACCAGGATATCGATCTTATTTTGGAGGGGATGGAAAGCAAACAGTGAAGACGAAAAAGGAAGGACGAAAAGCCCCAAGAAAAGGAGACGGCCAATTGCGCGCAAGCAGTACGTTGTAGTGTCTGATTTCATGGACTTTGCTCCTCTGTGGGGGTCGGATCGCCGCCGAAATCAGCAGAACTGGGGGGTAGGCGAGCCTATTGAAATTTAGGAAGTTTGATGGTAAAAGTAGTTCCCTGATTGATCACAGAATTTTTTACAAATATCTTGCCAGAGTGGTAGCTTTCAATGATGCGTTTGGCCAGTGAAAGACCAAGTCCCCATCCTCTTTTCTTGGTGGTAAATCCGGGCTGAAAAACGGTCTTAAATTTATTGGTGGGAATCCCCTTTCCCGTGTCGCTGACGTCGATGCTGACGTAGTTGTTGTCCTCGTAAACCCGGGCGCTGATGGTCCCCTTGCCTTCCGTCGCATCGAGGGCATTGCGCATCAGGTTTTCCAGTACCCAGGCAAAGAGGTGCAAATTGGCCTTGATGTAGAGCGGCGAAAAATCGGTCCCGGGAAAGTCGAATTTCACCTTGCGGGAAGCGCGGCGCGACATGTAGTTTTTGATGTCCTCCAACTGGGGATACAGGTCAATCTTTTCCAATTCGGGGGCCGAGCCAATCTTGGAAAAGCGATCGGCAATCAGATTGAGTCGACTGACGTCCTTGTCCAGTTCGCCCAGCACATCCTGTAGCGATTCGTCCGCTTCGTAGCTGACCCGCAGGTGTTCGATCCAACCCACAATGGCCGAGATGGGCGTGCCCAGCTGGTGGGCCGTTTCCTTGGCCATCCCCGCCCAGACCTGGTTCTGTTCCGAACGGCGGGCCGAGCTAAAGAGCAGGTAGCCGATGCCGATAAAAATGCCGAGCAGGACCAACTGCAAGATGGGATAGTAGGTCAGCAGGGTAAGGGTGCGCGACTGTTGGTAGTAGATGGTATTGTCCGGCATCTCGATGGGGGCCGGGCCGGACGCTTTCATCGTCGCCAGTTGCCGTTCGAAGTAAGCCTCATTCCCCGGCAAATCCCGACCAAAGTTGACCGCAAACTCGATCTGGGCGCGGTCGTTGACCACCAGGGCGGGGATGTCGGTATTGGACTTGATGATTTCAAGTTGGATGGTGATGTCCTGGTCCAGGTTGTCGGAAGAAGCCAGCGATTCCCAGGCCCGGGCCAGCAACTGGGCTTTGACCCGTTCGCCCTCGGCGAGTTGCTGGGCCAGGTAATTGGTGTAGAATAGCGAAACCAGTAGAATGAGGAACCCCGCGATGGCGAGGTAGATTTTCCAGCGGGACTTGCGGGTGTAAATGTCCATTCAGACGACGATTTTGATGCGAATGACTACCGTGATATACAACCGTCCGAACCCTTATTTTATTGGCTTCGTCCCTTCTAAAAAAGCAGTGATTCGCTCCTGAGCGTTTTGACGTACGTTGGCGTAATAGAGGTTGTAATCGGCCACGTGATAATTTTTAAAGGTAATAAAAATCTTACCAAAGAAGCGGGGTTTGGCGGCCCAAAGCAGGCCCCGCTCGACCTGGGCATCGGTGAGCCCCACCCGAGGGCCCCGATCAAAATTGCGCAGTACGCCCCCTTGATTTTGCTCGAAACCCGCGTAGGTACCGTCAGTAGACCAGTTGAGGGGGTTGGTCACCGCGATGTGGTCACCGGTGGGAAGGCCTTTGGGATAGTGCCCGCGTTTGAAGGTCCGCCAGGCGCAGAAGCAGCCCGTTGCCGTGGGGGTGGCGCAGGGTGGAATCCCTTCGAACTCCGTTTTGCGGACGGGCAGTCCGACCAGGTAGGCGGCGACCAATTGCGCTTGTAGGGGCTGGCCATCAAAAAATTCGCGGAGCAACTGCACGCCGTGACGCGTCCCCTGGCTGTGGGCGGCGATGAGGATGGGGCGCCCCCGATTGTAGTGTTCGAGGTAGTACTCAAAGGCCGCTCGTACGTCGCGGTAAGCAAGATCCAGGGCGGCATTGGCCGAGCTGGTGTCGGCGCTAAAGAAGGCTTCGTAATGGGCCTGGCGGTAGCGCGGAGCGTAGACGCGGGCCGCCGCGTTGAAGATGCTCGACTGGTGGAGGATGGTGCCGCGGTCGGTGCGTTCGTTGAGGGAAGTGGCATCGAGGGGAGCATTCCAGTTGGTCTCGCCGCGGTACCCCGTGTAGGTGGTGGGGTGGAGGAAGAAAACGTCCACTCCGGCGGTGGCTTGACCATCGCTCATGCTGGGGCTGGGAACGCGATCGGCGGGGTCGGCCCGCTCCGGTAGAGCCGCCCACTGAGCATCCTGCCGATAGTCGGGAGCGGTTGGTGAAGAAGCACTGGAGAATGGGATTTTAGGCTTGGCCGTATGGCAGGCAAATAGCCCGAGGATCAAAAAAATTTGTAAAAAATATTTCATTTTTTTTGAATGCTTGAAACGTAGATAAAATGGACCTTTGCGATCAAACATCAAAATTTCGTTGGGCTTTTTTCGGAACAAAGAATGCTTTTTTGAAAAAAAACGGTTAATATTGCAATGTAATAGTTATACAACTCCTCTAGTTAATCCACCCAAACGAAGGCTATCTCATCAATAGTTTTCTACTCATTCAAGGGACTATTACGTCTCCAAAGGCTTTCCTGAAAATTTTTACTTAAAGCATTCAAAAGTGCGGATCCGCTTAGCTCGGATTTATGAGAACGGCTCGCATTTTGCCTGTATCTTTGTGGGTACAGGTGACATTTTTATACCCCACTGCTTACTCAGTTTGGTAAGTGATGGCATTTAATCCTATTTATTTATTCTAAAACTAAACACCCACGAAATGAAAATGAAAAATGCTATTTGGCTTAGCACGGCGATCATTTGCATGCTGTTTACCAGCAACAGCTTCGCCCAATCTATCGTAAACGACGTCGATATTTCCGCCAACGAGGCCAATATCGAGATGACCAACCAGACCCCACAGAACTACCTCGTTGAAATCGGTGGTCCCGACGACTACTACTGGAAGCAACGGGTCGAGCACACCAACGAAATTTCCCTGAGTAACCAACAAGTCAACGGCGAATCGTTTCCCGATGGACAATACACCCTGCAAGTCACGCCCGTGTACACCCTCACCGATGCCCAACGCGCCGACTTGATCAAGTTGCGCCAGGCCAATGATCGCACCGGTATCAAAGCTTACCGCGATGCCAACAATCTACCTTCGGACGTCGATCAGTTCGTGGTTTACTTCAGCATCCGCAACGGCAAATTCATCACGCCGGACAGCCAGGAGGCCCAGAGGCAAGTCCCCACGCTCTCCAGCCAGTGGAACGAGGATCACCCCAGCCTCTACGCTTCGCTACACCCCGTCGAGACCCTGCTGCCCAGCCGCTTGATCGAAGACAAGACCACGCTGTCGGAAGACGCCCAGGTGTTTGCCGACGACGTCGTTGCCCAGGGTAGCCTTTGCGTGGGAATCGACTGTACCACGAGCGAATCCTTCGGCTTCGATACCCAGCGCTTTAAGGAAAACAACTTGCGGATTAACTTCGACGATACCAGTGCCTCCGCCAGCTTCCCCTCCAACGATTGGAGAATCACGATCAACGATTCGAACAATGGCGGTTCCAGCTACTTCGCCGTTCAGGACGCTACGGCAAACACCACGCCCTTCCGCATCTCCGCCGGCGCTGGCAACAATGCCATTTACGTCAAGGACGACGGCCAGGTCGGTTTGGGTAATGCCAACCCTATCCTGGAACTTCACATCACCGATGGTGACTCGCCTTCCATTCGTCTGGAGCAGGACGGCTCCAACGGTTGGGCCTCCCGCATCTGGGACATTGCCGGTAACGAAACCAACTTCTTTATCCGCGACGTCGTCAACAGCTCGGCCCTGCCCTTCAGAATTTTGGCCGGTGCCCCCAACGATGCCCTGGTACTCCGGGGCAACGGTAACGTTGGTATTGGAACCGACGGCCCTTCGCAGAGCCTGCACGTCAAGAGCGGAAACGTATACGTAGAAAGCGGTAGCCTTGGGGTCAACGTGGTACCCACCCAGACCCTCGACGTAGACGGTACCTTCCAGGTTTCGGGTAGCTCGATCTTTGGTACCAGCAGCACGGCGGTCAATACCTTCCAAGGGAGCATCAACGCCATCCTCACCGGGGAAACCAATTTCTTCGGCGAACCCACCGCTGGCTTCCTGCCCCTACTGCACATCGACGCCACCAACAACCACGTCGGTATTGGTATCGCCTCCAGCCACTTTTTCCAAGTCAACTCCGACGACGTCGTCAAAGCGACCGCCGGTCCTTGGTTGGGTGCTTCCGATCGCCGCTTGAAGCAAGACATCGAAGACTACACCGATGGTTTGAACAAGCTGATGCAAATCCGTCCCGTCACCTACCGCTTCAACGGTAAGTTGGGCTTGCCCACCGATAAGGTCAACGTAGGGATCATCGCTCAGGAGATGCAAGCCATCGCGCCTTATATGATTACGCCCCTGAACGACAAGTCGGAAGAAGGGCAGCAAGAAGATTACCTCGCTTACGATCCCAACGCACTGACCTACATGCTGGTCAATGCCGTGCAGGAGCAGCAAGCCATCATCGATGCCCAGAAGGAAGAAATCGACGGCCTGCAAGCCGAGTTGGCGCAATTGCAAACGCTAAAGGCCGAGGTGGCCGCACTGGCGGAATTGGTAAAGGCCCAGCAGTCTGGCGCTGATGCCAACGAAGCAGTTGGGGAGGAGTAATCCAGCGCCACTGTATCTTTTTCAAACTTTCTAAAAATTTGATTCAATCCTAATATCATGAAAAAAATAAATTGCTTTGTTATCGTTCTGCTCCAGGTTTTTGCTTTTCAGGCAGTGGGACAATCCGTTTTAAATGATGGCCGCGACGTCAGTCTGGCCCCCTCCACGCCCGTTGTTGCGGAAACCGATGTCGTCGGCGACCAGATGCGCAACGGCAGCGATATGGACGTTCCCGGTGAAGCGCCGGTCAACGTAGAAAAGGAAGATCTCTACTATCCCGTCGACATCGAAATCCTTCGCGAAGAACTCGACGCCGGAGCTACCGCTCCCCAGGTGATTGACCAGATCAACGGTTTGACCGATCAGGTGGAGGCACTAGTACAGGCCAACGAACAATTGCGCGAAGAAAATCGCCTTATCCGCAAGTCGTTGAGCGCTTGCTGTGCCTCGGGCAACATGGGACTGGGCGTCAATGATGCCTACCTCGTGCAAAACGCGCCGAATCCCTTTACCCAGTTCTCCGAAATTCGCTATTTTGTACCCGACGGTGTCGGTGTAGCCGAGTTGGAAATCAGAGACGTCAAAGGAGAGTTGGTCCAGTCCTACCCGCTGGAAGTCACGGGCTACGGCAAGGTCAACATCGGCGATAACCTGTTCCAGACGGGAACCTACGTTTACTCTTTGAACATCGGTGGCAAAGTCATCGACTCCAAAGTAATGATCTTGACAAAATAAATTAAGATGAAGAGAAATTCCCCGGCGCTCGTCGCCGCAATCCTTATGATTTTCTCCATCGGCAGCTCTGCTCAGACTTTTTCTGAGCAGAGTTCTGCTTTTGGAGTCGACCACAGCTTCCGGGCCAAGGGCCTGATGGGTGGAGGCGCCATCTTTTTTGACGCCGATCAGGACGGCGACGAAGACCTCTACCTCAACGGTGGCCTCAATCGCGATGACCTCTACCTCAACAACGGCAGCGGCCAGTTTGCCAAAGCGGGCAACAACAACGGCCTGGAAGTGACCCTACAGTACAACACGACCGCCAGCATCAGTGGCGATATCGACAACGATGGCGATCGCGACCTGTTCGTCTGCACCTGGGAAACCAGTAGCGACATCATGGCACGCAACCTGCTTTTTGTCAACAATGGCGACGGTACCTTTAGCGAGGTCGGCGCCACCACGGGCATCACCCAAGCGGCCTTTACCATCGGCGCTAACTTTTTGGATTACAACCGCGATGGCTACCTCGACATCCACGTCATCAACCACATCGAACAGCCCGGTTTTCTCTTCGACAGCACCGGCTTGATCGTTGGGTTTGACCACGACTGTTTTGCCAACTTTTTTTACCGCAACAACGGCGACGGTACCTTTAGTGAGGTGGCCAGCCAACTGGGGACCGACGATAGCGGTTGTGCGCTGGCCGCCCTGGCTTCGGACTACGACCTGGATGGCGATGTCGATGTTTTTATCGCCAATGACTTCGGCCCCTTCTTGGTCCCCAACATCCTCTACCAAAACGATTACCCCAACGACGCCTTCCGCGACGTCAGCAACGCCAGCGGCGCCGGCATCCCGATGTACGGCATGGGCATTACCGCGGGCGACTACGATCAGGACCTCGACCTCGATTACTACATCACCAACCTGGGCACCAACGTCTTACTCGAAAATCGGGGCGGCAACTTTGTCGACGTAGCCGGAGCGGCCCAGGTCGAAAGCACCTTCGCTGCGCTCGACAGCTCGGAATTTGCCACGGGTTGGGGTACCGCCTTTTTCGATATCGACAACGATACCTGGCTCGACCTCTTCGTGGCCAACGGCCGGATTCCTTCCCTCTCGACGCTACCCACCGCCGTCGAAGATGCCAACCGCCTGTACTACAACAATGGCGATAAGACCTTCTCCGAGGTCACCGAACAAAGCGGAGTGGGCGATACGGGCTACGGACGGGGCATGGCCTACGCCGATATCGACGCCGATGGGGACCTCGATTTTGTCCTCATCAACCAAAATGAATTTGGGGGAAAGACCAAGTTTTACCGCAACGATAGCGACAATGGCAACCACTTCGTCCAATTCCACCTGGTGGGCAAAGAAAGCAACCGCGACGCTTACGGCGCCAAATTGTGGCTACACGCCGGGGGCCAGACCTTCCTGCGGGAAATCGACGGCGGCGGTGGCAGTTTCTGCTCCCAGAGTAGCAGTATCGTTCACTATGGTCTGGGCGACATTGACCAAGTCGACAGCCTGCGGATCGACTGGCCCAACGGACACGTCGACCACCTGGGCAGCTACGCCATCGACGAGCGGCACACGATTGAAGAGGGCTTTGTTACCTCTACCCGGGATTTGGTCGGCAGCGGGGACTGGACGATCAGTCCCAAACCGCTGCCGGGCCGGCAACTGGCGATCGCCACGGCGGCTTCCGTCGACGAGGACTACGAGCTGACCCTATTCTCGGTCACCGGACAGGTAATGCTGCGGCAAGAGCTGCGTTTGCAGACGGGTACAACGACACTACTGTTGCCGGAGGAGCTGGCGGCGGGGTATTACAGTTTACAACTGCGCAGTAGGACACAACGGGAGCTGTTCAAGCTCATCGTACCTTAAAGAAAAAAGCCCGAGCGTTTTGCGCTCGGGCTTTTTAATGGTCGTATTTCTATTCTTATTGTACTTTGACAAAACGCTCGGTGTAGCGAACG
>CALCCH010000509.1 GCA_937899855.1 uncultured Saprospirales bacterium
GGACAAGACCAGCTGGCCCAAATCCTATCGAGCCAAACGGGCTTGGACATGAGCATGGACCTGATCAACGATGCCGATAGCTTTGGTAAGTTTGAGTCCTCGCTGTCGCAGACGCGTAACTTCGAGCGCGAGTATACGGAAAACACCGTCTACAACTACACCCTGCGCCCTCAGGGTATCCTGACCTCCATCGAGTCCATCGTCGGTCAGGATAAGCTCGACTCCTACTTCCACGCCTTTAGTTTGGAAGATCCCTTCTTCGAAAAACTGGACCCCGAGTTTATCATCAACGGCGATTTTGAAAGATTCAACATTGCCAACGTCATCGTCAATATCCTGTACAAGGACGAGCCCAAGGAGTCGATGCTCTTTGAGGCGGCGGGCAAGAAAAAAGCCAAAGCCTGGTCGGTGGATTTTAACCTGGCCGAACCCCGAGATTTTAAGTACAACTACACCGTCAACTTCAAGGGCGACCAGACCCAAGCCTACCATTCGGGCGACATCATTTCGGAGGGCGAGCTGATCGTGCCGATCAATGCCAACGACAGTGGGGTGGTGTACCTCGACGTGGTCAATCCTTCCGATGACTGCTGGGAGATCTTCTTCAACATCATGTTCAAGTCCCAGTACTCTTCGGCCGATCCGCCGGTGGCCAAGAAGGAAGAGACGCAGTTGATCAGCAAGACCAATCCCGCCGTCCCCTTTATCTACCCCACTGGCGTGGAGCAGGTGGAGCCGGTCTACTTCCAGATCGAGTACACGCCGAAGAATGGGTCCAACTTTTTCTTTATCCCACCCGGCGACGAGAGTCCCACCCTGCCCAATTACGGGGCGACCAAGTCCAAGACGCAGTACCTGCAGGATCCCCTCATTCCGGCCACACTGAAACTATTTTTGGTGGGCTTTCCCGAGGATACCCAATTGTTCCTCTTCCAGTTGAAAGTCACCTACAGCAATATCAACTATACGCAAAGTGTCGATTCGACGGAGGTGGTCTTTACCGGTGGTACGATTCAAAAGGAGGTCATCTTCAATAAGATGCGCCCCAACTACGACAACAGTGCAGTGATCACCTTTACGGCCACCATCATCAGCGACGGCGGAGAGCGATCGAAAAACGGAACGCTCAAGCCTTCCGATACGATCAAGGTCATCAACTACAAGGATTTTGAGGACGCCCCCTTCGTGGCGCATATCTAAGCCCGAGGGCTCGGTGGGGTCTGGCATTCCCACTGAGCCCTTACCAAACTTTGTACTTCATGCAAGCTTATCAAGACGATACCCGAGTGGCTTTTATCGCTTCTCCGGTCACGGATAGCAAGACGTTCTATTACCTGGCGGCGGGTCCCCAAGTGGCGCTCATTGATGGCGATCCCAAGCGCCCCCGGGTGCGGATGGACGTTTATCGGAAAAGGGAAGAAGCGGCCTTTTACGCCAAGTTCCAATTTATGGCTGAGCTCTACGTCAGTCCCGAACGGGCCGAAGCCGCCGCCCGGGCCGAAGGGCTACAATACGATCTGCTGCTGCCCCTCCAGGCCACGGCGGCCGACCTGACCGTAACGCTGCCCGGCTTTGTGGAACCCGTGGTACTGCCCGCGGCCATCGGGGCCCGCAACGTGGCCATCTTCAACATGGGACTCGAGAACGTGGACCAAATCCAGCTCTTGGAAGCCCTACTCCGCAGTCCCGAAGGAACGCCCATCGGGCTGAGCTACCAGATCGACTACCTGACGACGATGCCGCCTTCCCGTTTTGAGATTTCGGCGGAGTACGAGCGGGTGTACGATTACCTGAAGGAATCGTTTGGTTTTGACTTGCTGGTGGTGCGGACGGATTTTACGAACATCTACTCGGAACTGCGGACGCGGCAAATCGTGACGGTAAAGATCGTAGCGGGTTCGGGAAACCTCGATCAGCAGATCAATACCGAACTGACGAACATGATTCTGACCTCCTTTTTTGAACCGGTCTACCTGATGGAAGAAGAGGGCGAAGACTTACTCTCCGGCTTTGGCTTTTACCTCAAACGGACGATCATTGAGGGGCAAAAGTTTGGCTCCTTGTCGGCCAAGATTGAGGAGACGGCGGTGGTGAAGCGTTCGGTGTTTCCCAACAGTACCTATGACCAGTTTGTCGCCAATTCGGATTATCGAGACGTTAAAGTCGTTTACCACCACGAAGAGGAGAATGACTTTTTTAAGGACCGTGAAATATTGATTCACTTGCTGGATGAAAACCTGGCGGAAGACATTGTGGGGATTACCGTACGGCTGCGGTACGACGGGGGGGAGGCCACCCAAATCGTCTTTACCCAGGATGACCTCAAGCCCAAACGCTATAAGGTGAAAGCCAAGTTGAACAACCAACAGCGGATGATTTGGCCCGTAAGCTACCACTACACGATCGACTACATCGGCCAGGATGGGAAGGCGGCTAAAATCGACTCGCCGGAGCGGATTACCGAGTCGACCGAGCTGTACCTCAATATTGATGCGGTACTTACGAACTACCATTTCCGTGGCGAAGTTTTTCCCACCTTCGATTGGAATTGGTTCAGTTCGGTACGGGTAAAATTAGCGGCTCACAACCAGGCCAATCCCCCCATCGAAGCCACTTTCTTTGTAGACCAATCGCATCCGACCTTTCAGCACCACTGGCTCCTCCGCTATTCGGAAGAGGACCCCTACCGCTTTAAAGCCGACTACACCTTTTCCAATGTGGACAACCGCCACCTGCCCGGCCCCGCCGAGCTGCCCGTCAACCAACTGGTATTGGTACCGCTGGCCGCCTACCCGCAACGCCAACTGACCATCGTACAGGACTACGACTGGACCCTGGTGGGACAGGTGATCCTAAACGTCCACTACACCACCCGCACGGCTCCCGAGCACCAGGCAACGGAAGATTTTGTACTTGAAGACCAAGCACCCCAAAGTGTGTTCTTTACGGCCGATCAGCCGGAGCGGGACTTGCGTGCCGTGGACCTGGACGTCCTCATCATCTACAAGGACGCTACCTCGATTACCGAAAGTTACCGTACCGACGCAGACCTTTTTACTTTACCCAATCCCCTACCTACCCTTTAAAAAAAACTTACCATGTTACAACTCAGAGACAAAATCGGAACCTTTGATGATTTTACTTTCTACTCGGATTTCGATGAGCCCGAGCAGTTTTTGTACATCCCCCAAAAGATCAACATTTCCAAAGACGACCAAGGCAAGCCCATCTTTACCCTGATTCAATTTGCTTCCGACAATTCGGAAAACGACGGGGGCTACCTCAAGTTCCAAGTGGACATGGCCGTCGATGCTACCAAAAGAGAAATCGCCTTTCGCAAATACCTGAATTCCATCAACTACGATGGCCCGACGCCCAACCTGGCGGCCGTACCCTACGATGAGGGCACCGTCAACTTCGTGGTGCTGGAAAAGGTAGAAAACAGCTTGGGTAAAATGGTGAATACGCAGAGCCCCAGCTTGATTGGCGACAATACCGCCATCTTCAACGCCCTTCTCACCCCCATCGAATCCCAGATCTGCGAGGCCCTGTTTCTGGATGCGGCCGCTCCCGCCGCCGTCTACTACAACCTCACGTACACCGGAATCGTACCGGCGCTCAACATCCGGGTGGAGGCCAAATTCGAAAGCATCTATAACGAGCTGGACGTCAAATTCGGGGCCAGCGTCATCTCACTCGATCCGCCCCTCAACTTCTACCTCGGCTTCAACGCCGTCATCAAAGATTTGATCGAACGGGGCGATCTCAAAATTGATATCGTCGAGCGCGACAAAGATCCCGCGCGTCACGAAAAAGACAAGGAGTGGGTGTTGGACTTCGTGAAGGTAGAGATCCTCAAAAGCTTTTTCAAAGCCAGCATCGACGTCAACGACATCAATAAGGACCAGGCCATCCCCTCCAGTGAATCCCTGCTGTCCAGTCTTTTTGACATGCTCAAAAAAGAGGAGGAGAAAAAGAAAAAGGAAGGTGGCGACAAAGCACTGGCCGCCGGGGAAGGAGGCGGTGGCGCATTGCCCATTCCCGCCCTGTCGCTACAAGTCCAGATGGTATCCATCACCGAAGCCAAGTCCTTTAACCTCAATTTCAACATCGCTCGGTCCGAGCAGCGGACGATCTCGCCCCAAAACTTTATCGGTGCCGAAGTCAGCAAACTTCCTCCCGAAGAACCCTTCTTCCTGCGGAAAAAATTAAACTCCCCCTTTTTCCAGAAAATCAACATGGAGGTCTTTAGCCCCAGCGTCTTCGACAAGCTGGGCCTCCAAGCCGCCCGGGCCGAAATCACCTACGAAGGCTCTAAGTACACGCCGCCTTCCTTTACCGCGCCTTCCGATACGCCCTGGACCAAGGAGATCAGCCGCGCCGATAACATCGACACCCCCCTCAGCATCGTCAAAACTTTTAACTACGATTCCGAAGCGTCTTCGGGCATCGTCGGTAAAACCGAAATCAACTACGCCGTAGATTCCTTGAGCAATACCGTATCGCTCCAGCCGGATAATTATATCCAGACCAAGGAAGTCCAAATCCTGGGACTCCTCCTGGATTTTGACCTCACGCCCCTGGTCCAGGTTAAGATTCAGTACACCGAACCGGAAGCCTCGGAAAAGGAAGTGGTCTTTACCTTCAAAGACGGAGATAGCCTTGATCAGTCTTTTAAGTACCGCTACCTGATTGAGGAGCCCTGGGCCCTCACCTACGAGCTCCTCTACTTCTTTGCTGATGGGCGCCAGGAAGTTTTTAAGAATCCAGCCAAGGTGCCGGTGACGGGTATCCTCATTCCACGTACCCCACCCCAATCGGAGGATTATGCCAGTCTCTAAGACGGTCGTCCCCCGCGATCTAGGCGCTTACCTCCAGGTCTTCGCCCAGTGTGCTCCCCAGCTTGGGGAACCACTGGCGGCGGACGTGGAGCAGCTCACGGCTTCCCGGCGCGATCCCGCCTGGTTGGGCAGTGCCTGGCGGACCAGCGCCCTGGCCTACAACGGGATGCCGGTCGAGTTTACCAGCTCCACCTTCCAACCCGATGGCTTGTCCTGTACGGTTGACCCCTTCTTGGGGTCCGCCGGGCAGGACCTGTCGGTCGACGCCCTGATCCCGCACTTCGAGCGGGTGGAGCCCCTGCGTTCGGAAACCAGTTTCCAAAAGGTGCGTCGGCTGCAAGCGGGGGCGTCCCTGAGGTTTGGCTCTTGGTTGGGTTTGAAGTACCGTGCCGGGGCACGGGCACTCAAGGTCTATTCCGAGCTGCCCGCGAATGCGGAACGTCCGATTGCCTCCGAGTGGATGGATCCCTTTGAGGTGACCGAACTGGCCGAGCGGGGTTGGCGGCTCTTGATGAATGGCTACTATCCCAACCGCCCGGATAAGGGCATGGAGTACTACTTCGAATGGCACCGCGCCGATTTTGGCCTTACCGATCTCGCCGAGCTGATGATGCATTTGGGCCTGGCCGCTCTTTATCCCGACTTGAGTACGCTGTTGGAAAACGCCGCCCTGCTGACGCCGGAGTCTGGTCAATTTACCCCGACCACCTACGGCTGTAGCTTGGCCTGTGGTGCCGATGGGCAAATCGAAGTATTTACGGTGTTTACCATGACGCGTACCTTTTTCGGTGGCGATCATCGTGCGCATTCCGCCATTCGAAAACTGCTGCGGCACTACGACTGGCGAATGTCCCACTTGGAAGCCCTCTGGGCGGAAAACCTGGCGGTGGAACACAACGTGATTGGCTTTTCCATCACCCGTGGTCAAACCCTCGGGATGAACGTTACCTTTAGCCCCGCCAACAAAAGCTACGAGACCCGGACGGTGGCGATGGCTAGCCCACCAGTGGTAACTCCCTCCCCATCTTTACCCGAACTGTTGGAACGTTACCAATTGCCAAATGGGGCCTTTCCCGCTACGGTACGGACCCCCAATCAACAAAGTTTTACGGACGCCAATGCCTTTGTGACGGCGCAGGTGCTGCGTTGCTTGGACGACGATCGGGAAATCGAACCCTACCTCACCCGAGCGCTGGACTTCCTGGAATCTTGTGCGGTCGGGGAGCGGCGCTTTGCCTTTTGGCCCCGTGAGGGGCATCCGGAGTGGATGCGGGAAGAACGCTTGGCGGCGGATGTAGACGACACGGCCATCGTGGCGGAAGTCTTGTACCGCTACGGTCGTTGGGGGCGGGAAGATTTGCTGGCCACCGTCGCGGAGCTAAATAAGTTTTGCTTGACCAAATTGCCCAAGTCGGCGGCGCCCTGGCTCCGCCGTGGGGTGTACCTCACCTGGATGGATCACCGGGCCAAGCTGAACCTGGTGGATGCCTGCGCCAATACCAATGTCCTGATTGCCCTTTTCCTGGCGGGCAAGCGGGGGACGTTACGCTACCGGGCCATCCTGGAAATGCTCCGGGCGGCTTTGGAAGGAACGGGGGATGACTACGGCGAGTTGCGAAAGGTAATTCCGTATTACGCCCACCCGGCCGAGTGGGCCCATACCCTGGCCTACGGAGTGGATCGGGGAATGGTAGAACTAGTGCCCTTGTTGGCCACGCTGGAGCGACAGTGGCCAAGGCCACCGGAGGGGCGCTCGGGGCCCCTGTACTGTCGCCACGATGGTCATTTTATTTGGACCTCGACTTGTTTATCCGAAGTTAGAAGCCATCTCAAAAATATCCTTCGGGCTGCGGCAGGGTCATTTTCGCCCCTACTTCGTTGCCAAAAGCGTCGCG
>CALCCH010000510.1 GCA_937899855.1 uncultured Saprospirales bacterium
ACTGTCTGGAGCGGGTGCGGGTCGACAACGGATTGTGGGACGTGACTGGCAACGCCGCCGACTATGGGAAATTCAAGGTGCCCTCGCTGCGCAACGTGGCCCTCACCAACCCCTATATGCACGACGGGCGTTTTGCCAGCCTGCGCCAGGTGGTCAACTTTTACAACAACGGGGTACAGCCCCATCCCAATTTGGATCCCCGCCTACGGGTGCCGGGTACCAATCAGCCCCGTCGGCTCAACCTAAACCCCGCCGAGGTCAACGCCCTGGTAGCGTTTATGGAAACCCTGACCGACGAGAGCTTTGTGGAAGATGTACGTTTTTCTGATCCATTTAAGTAGTGTCTCCGTCTTTGGTCGACGATTCGAACTTGAGGAGGCTAGGTTTTCAACATCCAGACACCAAATGGAAAGTAGGATTACCCATCGGGTCGCGACCCGATGGGTTTTTTTGTGGCCTTACCTCCAGTGATGAGTTTAGCTGATGGCTTTGATGAGTAGGACCAGTAGGATGCTCACCAGGAGTCCGAAGAAGACCTTGGCCAGGTCGAGCAGGACCATTTTGGTGATGCGGCCTTGGAGTCTGCCGTCCAGTTGCCAGCGGATGGCGATTTCCCGGCCGGCGAGGAGTCCGATAAAGACCCAGGTGGTGCTCATCGGGATGTTGTTGAGTTCTTTGAAGAAAAAGAGGACGACCCCGTAGATGCCGTCGATAATGGTGGCCGAGCGAATGTCGATGGTATTGGTTTTGGCCTTGACGATCTGCTGGATGGCGCCGCCGCGGCGGGAAAAGATGTAGGCCAGCAGGGAGAGGAGGATGACCAACGAAATGACCAGTTCGCTAAGGCCCAGGTTGCGGGGGAGGTAGACGTAGATGTTGGCAAAATCCTGGATGAGCCACTGCGACCAAAGGAAGCCGGTGGATCCCCACTGGAGGACCGACCAGATTTGCCGTTCGCGCTTGGTAGCGGGGTTGTCGATAAAGCGGCGTTCGACCAGTTTGGTGATGGCAAAATAGACGACCAGGGCCGCAAAAAAGGCCACGGCGTAGCCCATCACCGATTTGGTCATCATGCTGTACAGGTTCTTCTCGTTGAAGAAGGTGAGGATCAAAAAGGAGGTACTCACCGGGATACCCGTACGGGTGAGGGAGAGGAGGACCAGGGGGGGCAGTAAAAAGGTCCAGTTGAAATTATCGGGTAGGGGATACTTGGCGAGGCGGTCGTAGGAAACGTCGCCGCCGTAGTGGTACCAGCCGTAGACCAGGGTAGCGGTAAGGATACTGCCGGCGAATAGCCAGAGGATGTACCAGGGCCTTTTCTCATTGGAACTCAGGAAGGTTCCCAGGGTTTGAATGCTGTCGTTTCCAACGACGGAGTAGCCTGCGAGAATAAAGCCAAGCCACATGAAAAGTAAAGCGCTATCCATGATTGTGTCTTCTGCCAATGAGCTCCATCCGGTTAGAGATGGAAAATGGAATTTACTATTTTCGAGACCGCGCTAAAGTAATTAACCTTTGATAGATTTTGCTCAATCTGCTCTTTTATTTTACAAATTCCAGCCAATTATTTCTCCACAGTTTCCTTCACCGTAGGGATCCCTTCTGGGGCAGATTTTGCCCCCCCTGGCGAGGGGCCATTCCCCTTTCCGTCGAAATTCCCGGTTCAACATTCGTCCCTTTGCCCAAAAAGTTGGATTTTTACGATCATTACCACTTACCAACGCAGTCACCACTATGGATTTCCTAAGCATCGACAACCTCTTTACCCTCGGTATGCTCATTCTGCTACAGGCCGTACTAGGCTTTGATAATTTGCTCTACATCTCCCTGGAATCCAAAAACGCGCCACCCGACCGGCGCAGCTACGTTCGCAAGGTGGGGATCGGTCTGGCCATCGCCCTGAGGATCATTTTGCTTTTCGTCCTCGTTCGACTGATTGGCTATTTTCAGGATCCCGTTTTTGGCATTTACCTCACCGGCATCGTAACCGGTAAGTTCAACATCCACAGCCTGATTGTCCTGCTGGGGGGTGTTTTTATTATCTACACCGCTACCAAGGAAATTTGGCACATGATTTCGCTGGAGGAGGCTGCCAAGGCAGAGACCGGCAGCTCCAAGACGACGGGGCAGGTCATCTTTATGATCGTCCTGATGAACCTGGTCTTTTCCTTTGATTCCATCCTGAGCGCCATGGCTTTGACCGATGTCTTTTGGGTCATGGCCTCGGCGATCATCGTCGGAGGGATATTGATGATTTGGCTGGCCGATCGAATTTCGGAATTCCTACAAAAAAATCGGATGTACGAAGTGCTCGGACTGTTTATCCTCTTTCTGGTGGGCATCATGCTGCTCGCCGAAGGTGGGCACCTGGCGCACCTCAAGCTGATGGGCCAGGAAATTACGCCGATGAGCAAGGCCACCTTCTACTTCATCATCATCATTCTCGTACTGACTGATGTGGTCCAGGGGCGTTACCAACGTAAGATTTTGAAGGAAAAAGAGGCCAGCCAACAGCACCGCAGCTAAAGGGCGTTTCGCTGGCGATTCGGACAACGATCACGCAAAAATAAATCACATGTCCCCCGATCACATTATTCGTCAACTGACCAAGCACCGCCACGTTTTTCAGCACTACCTGGAAGGAGCCATCCCCCCGGAGTACACCTGGCGGATGCGCCCCACTGCCTGGTGCCTCCTCGAAATCGTCAGTTACCTGCGCGATAAGGAAATCGAAGATTTTCGCAGTCGGGTGGCCCACTGTCTGGAGCAAACGGGAACGCCTCTCCCCATCGACTCCGACACCTGGGTCCAGGAGCGGCCTTACCTCCAAGGAGATTACGGGACCGTTCTTCAAGATTTCCTCCACGCTCGGGATGCGTCCATCGCCTGGCTGGGCAGCCTTCGGGAGCCCGACTGGACCCTTGCCTACGAAGCGCCTCAGGAGCCGCGCAGTGCCGAGTTTTTTCTGACCAATTGGCTGGCCCACGACTACCTCTACCTGCGAAGCATTACGCACTTGCAATACCATTACCTACGCGTACAACAAGAACCCCTCGGCCTCACTTACGCGGGAAGCTGGGATTGATCGGGGCCATTATTGTCAAAAAAATAGCTGGATGTCTGTACCAAATTATCGGTGGTTGCTGTGGATGGTTTTGCTGGCCTTCCTTCCCCACAACGCGGAGGCGCAGCTGGAGGAAATGCGGCTGGGCCTGCACTGGAACCCACTGGCGCTGGTGGATTTTTACCAGGGAGGGAGTTTGCGGCTGGGGGGGCGGCTGCAAGTGGCCCCGCGCTATTCGCTCCTGGTGGAGGGCGGACCCTATCTGGCGGGACTGTCCTACAATGTGGGAGACCTGACGGGCTACAACTTCCGGGCCGAGCTGGCCTACAATTATTCGAGTTGGTACTACTGGTCCCTCAGCTATTTTTACAAGGATCACGCTTACTCCCTGACGGATGACCTGCTGGAAAATGGCCAGGTCGTGGATCGCACCTACGGCTTACAGAAATACGTACACAGCATTGGCTTTCGCTGGGGGCGTCTGCGGTGGAAGCACGGTGCCTCCTGGTTTTTGGATTTGTATGGGGGAATGGGATTGCGGTGGCGCAACGTCCGGCGGGACGGACTCGCCGCTGCGGAACTGACGAATCTCCAATCCGATTCCATCGTCTACGAATTCCTCCGTCGGTCGGGGCAGCGGTGGAGCCCCGAGTTTTCGATCGGCCTGCGCTTGGGAGGCATCCTGTGGCGAAAAAATCGGCTGAAATAAGGGACTAAGCGCCGTTCGATTCCCAAAAGATGTCTATTTTCGGGGCGTCAAAATACGTCTGCGATATGAAACGTCCTCCCCGTTCTATTTTTCCCTCCAGCTTTCTTCCTTTCCTGCTGTTCGCCCTGCTCCTGTACGTCGCCTGTGGTGGCGATGGGGGCAGCACCGCCGGTACGCCTTCCCCCGCCCCTAGCACGACGGAGCCGCCCGCCAGCGGCGAATTGGTCAAACTGGTCCTCCACACCAGCGACGAGATGAAATACGATCGCAAAGAACTCAAGGTCAGGGCCGGTACGCGGGTCGAGCTCACCCTTCACCACACGGGCAGCATGGCCAAGGCCATCATGGGGCACAACGTCGTGATCCTCAAGCCGGGCACCGACATCAACGCCTTTGGCCAGCGCGCGATGGCGGCGGTGGACACCGAATACATTCCCGCCGGCGATGAGATCATCGCCCACACCAAACTCATCGGCGGGGGCGAATCCACCTCGATCACTTTCAACGCGCCCCCCGTCGGGAGCTACGATTTTATCTGCTCCTTCCCCGGGCACTACGGCCTCATGCGCGGCCAATTTATCGTGGAGTAAGCACGTCACAAATACCCTCCTTTTTCATCCGATTTCATCTGAAAAGTCGGACAACTGGCACTTTATTTGACCCCTATAAATCAAGCCCTTACGTCCTAAAAACGCCACACGAACTGCAAAAAGGATGTTCCATGCATAGTATAACCCTTGAGGAACAATTAGAACAGCTTTTCGCCAGCGCCCAGCGGATGGAAGCCGTTGATCCCCTCCAAGCTCTGGCCGAGGCAGAGCGGGCCTTCCAATTGGCCGTGCGCCTGGACGATTTCAAAGTCCAGATCGACTGCCTGATTTTTATGGGGCGGCTCCATCGGATTCGCGGCAACTTCTACCAAAGCCTCAGTCAACTCAAACGCGCCCATCACCTCACCAACAAGCATTGTACGGGGGATGTACTCAAAAATGCCCTAGTCTACATCGAGCTGGGAAGTACCCATGCCGACGGTCTTGAGGATTTTCACCAGGCGCTCGATTACTTTTTCAAAGCCTTACAATACAACATTCCCCAGCTGAGTTGTCGGTTGTACAACAACATCGGGAGTGTGTATAAGGACATCGGGCAGTACGAAAAGGCCATTCAGTACTTGCTGAAAGGAGAGACGTTTGCCCAGGCGCAGGAAAATTTTTACCACCTCGCTTTTATGATGGAAAACCTGGGGCTGACCTACCACACTCTAGGCCAGTATCCGGAGGCCAAAACGTACTTGCGTCGGGGTTTGGAGATTTGCGAAGCCGGGATTGAGGGGGGAAAGCCCTTTCACTTTATCCTCTGCGTCACCCTGCTGTCCCTGGGTAAGTGCGAAACCAAATTGGGCGCCACGGAAGCCGCCGAGACGCATCTCAACCAGGGCCTCTTGCTCGCCACCGAACGCGGATTCAAGGCCATCGTTGGCGAATTGCTCCAGGCCATTGGGGATTTGTACGCTGAGGACGCCACCGAAAAGCGTTTTCTGGAATACTACCGCCAGGCTTTGGAGTACGCCCGCCAGCACAATCTCTACGCCATCAAACAGGCTTGTCTCAATCGCTTGCGGGAATTTTTTGAAAAGCAGGGAGATTTCCAACTGGCCTACACCATGGCCAAGGAAGTGATTGCCAATTATCACCTGCGGGAAAACATCAATCGCAACCGCAATATTATCGAATACCTCAACGAGCGGGATTCAAAAATTGTCCTGCTGGAGGAAAAAAATCGCCAAATCAGCCAGCAGAAGGCGGAATTGGAACAGTTTGCTCACATCGTGGCCCACGACCTCAAGGAGCCCCTGCGGAACATGGGGAACTACGCGGGTTTGCTCAAAAAACGCTACGCTCGTTTGCTGGACGAACACGGCAGCGATTTTCTCGATTTTATCACCACCAATGCGGAGCACATGTACTCCATGCTGGAGGAACTGCTCACCTTCACCAGCCTGGCCAACGATCACCGGGCCGTCAGCCTGGTCGATGCGCAGCGATTGCTCTACGTTATCCTGGAGCGTATGCGAATCCCCATCAAGGAAGCCAAGGCCATCATCAACTACGAAAACCTGCCCCTGGTCCACATTCGGGGCGCCCACCTGGAAGTCCTCTTCCAACACCTCATCGAAAACGCCCTAAAGTTTAGAAAACCCGACCGCATCTGCGTCGTCAACATCTCCGCCACCGACGAGCGTTCGTCCGTTCTTTTTCAAGTCGCCGACAACGGCATCGGCATCGCCGAACAATACTACCTTCGCATTTTCCAACTTTTCAAACGGCTCCACAAGGCCCAGTACGCGGGTACGGGAATGGGACTCGCCATCTGTAAAAAAATCGTCGACCTTTATTCGGGAGAGATCTGGGTGGAATCCGTAGAAGGGGAGGGGACAACCCTCTTTTTCCGCCTGCCCAAAAAGAGCCGCTAAGGACCCGCGCGGCACCCGCACCAGCAAAGCAAAAAAAAGAACCGACGCCAGCGGGGTCGGTTCACGGGATTAGTGGGTGATGCTAAAAAATCGGTTGGTGCTCGGGGCACCAAGGGTGTCAGTCATAGCGGAAGTAATGGATGGCCGCTCGGACTTGTTTATCGGCCCGACGATTCGGTGCCAATTCAAAAAATAAATAATGTTGGTCAAAATTGAGTTGTAGGCCCTCTCCCAGGGCATCCAGGGCCTCGGTCATTCGGTCGAGGTGAGCGTGGCAAGCCGCCCGGGCGTAGCACATCTCGGCGCCGTAGGCATCGATCTCGGCGTCTTCGAGGCGGGCCAGGGCCTTCTCGGCTTGTCCCATCGACAGGTAAAAACGCGCCAGTCGCATCCACAGGTAGCTCTGCTCGGGCAGTACCTCGGTGGCCGCAATCAGTAAGGGCTCCACTTCTCTGAATCGACCGAGCCGCAGTAGGGCATCGGCCTGCGCGGAGAGGATATCCTCGCGGTGTTGGTCAAAATCGAGGGCCTTTTGGTAATACTCGGCGGCCGTTGCCCAGTTTTCTTCCCGCGCAAAGCATTCACCGATGTGAAAGTACACTTCCTCGTGCTTGGGGTGCCGACGCAGGGCCCGGAAAAACAGGCAGCGGGCTTCCTCCAATTGGCCCAGCGACTCGTGACAGAGGCCGAGCTTAAAGAGCAGTTCGGCATTGGGTTCGCCGAAGGCTAGCAATTCGCGGTAGCAGTGCAAGGCGCCACTAAAATCACAAATCTGGAGGTATACATCGGCACAATCGTAATAGGCCGGGATAAAATTTTCGTTGATCAGGAAGCAAAACTCAAAGGCTTCGATGGCCTTCTCGTAGCGGAATTGGGCGTAGTAGGCGTGGCCCAGGTTGTACCAGGCCAGGTAGGAATACGGGTTTTCGTCGATCAGGTACCCGCACAATTCCACGCTCTCGCTGCCCCATTCCCCCATGTCCAGGCAGTAGTACAAACGCTCCAGCGCATTCTGGTGGTGTGGGTTGAGCAGTAGGGACTGCCGCAGGCTGCTGAACATGCGCTCAAAGTTCTCCTGCTTCTCGTGGATGTGGGCTTCCTGATAGTGAATCTCACTGCGTTCGGTGGGCGTGCCGTGGTTGGAACACTTCAGGCCTTGCAGTAGGCACAGGGCCGTATCGTAGTTGCGCTTCTGGGTAAAGGCCCGGGCCCGGAGCAGCTCCAGCCGCATGCGGGAATAGCCAAAAGCCTCGGCCAGGTCAATCAGTTGGAGGGCCTGGTCGGCCCGGGCAATCCGTAGTAGAAGGTGGGCCTTGTGGGCGTGAAGATTCGCCGAGCAATCGTGCTGTTGGAGCCCGTGCTCTACGGCCTCTAGTGCCTTTTCCACCAGATCAATCCGCTCGTAATAATCGGCAGCCTGGAGAAACTCCGTCTCGCTCAACTCCCAATCGCGACCATTTTTCAATTGCCGTTCGAACTGCTCAATCAGCGGTAGCAAATCCTGCTGTCTTGCGTGGTACGAGTGCTTCATAGGTGATAGTTATGGGTTACATAGTGTTTAAATAGTGCTCTCTGCTGAGTCCACCGTGAATGGATAACACTTCATAGTGGATTTTGTTGATATCCGTAAAGGATTAACAACCAATTATTTAGAGACCAATGATTCTCGAAACCCGGAGGTTTACGTCGTGAAAAGGGATAAGCTTGTTTTCACAATGAGGGGGGAGATTCCCTTTCTAGTATATTTGAAGTAAGCTCGAAAATGGTACGGACCAGTTTTCTTTTCGACCGAGCTTACCCTATTCATTACGTCGTAAAACGGACTGGGTTACGAGAATGGGAAGGCTTTTTGGAACGAATGGAATAAAAAAAATGATAGTGAAAAAATAAACTATGTAAGCCGTTGTGAATCAGTTTTTTGATGAGGTTAAATTTTTCTTTTTCTCAATTGTTAAAATTTACTCCTCCGCGGCGATCTTCAAATCGCGGTTGACGGCGATGCTGGCATTAAGTTCGAAGCCCACCAGGAGAATAAAACAGTTGATTTGGATCCACAGCATCACGACGATGACCGTTCCGATGGAGCCGTAGAGCTTGTTGTAGGTGTCAAAGTACTCCACGTAGTAGGAAAAGCCGATGGAAGAAAGCAGGATGAGGATGGTCGCCAGCGTCGCTCCGGCGGAAAAGATGCGAAAACGGCGGTAGGTGGCCGCGCCGTAGCGGTAAATGAGGGAGATGCCAAAGTAGAAATAGGCGACGACGTCGACCCAGCGGATGATGAATAACAAGGTGGTGGTAATACCATCCGCATTGATGTAGAGCAGCAACTGCCCCACTAGGAGCTTGCCCAAAATGACCAACAATACCGAGGCGATCACCAGAAAACCCACTAAGAAGGTCAGTCCGATGGCGATCAGCCGCTTGACCAGGGCGGAGCGTCGCATAAAGGTGGTTTGGTAGGATTTCTCGAAGCCCTTCATCATGGCGATCATGCCATTGGAGGCAAAAAACAGGGCCAGTACAAAACCGAAGGACAAGAGCCCAAAGCGCGGATTGGTCGCCACGTCCTTGACCGTTTCGAAGACCTCTCCGGGGATGATCTCGTTGAATTGCTGTTCGAGCGAGGTAAAGATGGTCTCAAAGTCCTGTCCCTCCGGCAGGTACTGCAAAAAGTAGCGTTCGAGGTAGGGAAAGAGGGTCAGTAGCGAAATCAGCGAGGGAAACAGGGAGAGGAAGAAGCTAAAGGCCATCGAATTGGCGCGGGTGACGAGGGCGGAGCGGCGGATTTCGTTGAGGATAAAGGCCACCACATCGTAGAGCGGTACCTGGAAGAAGCCGGGTAGGGAATTGGTTTTGGTCCAATTGATGACTTGTTTGACCAGGGGCAATCCAAAAAACCACTGCTGAATTTCCGCGGGGCGGGGTAGCTTCATACGAAGATCGTTAAGGTGAGCGGGGGCGCTTTGGGTTTTGGACTCGGCGGGCGCCCGCGACTTATTTGGCGAAATGGGGGAGCAACAAGCTCCTCAGAAATTCGGGCGCCCGGACCGCCTGCTGACTCCGAGCGTCGACAAAGCACAGCTTTACCGAGCCCCCGTTGACCAAGTCCGACGCCTCGTTGTATAACTCGACGTGGAAGGTAATGGTTCGCTCCGGCAATTGGCGCAGCACCGTCCGCACCTCGATCAAATCATCGTAGCGTGCGGGGCGCACAAAACGCATGTTCAGCGACATCACCGGCATCAGGACCCCCGCCTCCTCCTCCATCCGGCGGTAGGTCCAGCCCAGGCTCCGCAGCAATTCGGCCCGTCCCACTTCGTAGTACTGGGCGTAATGGCCGTAATAAAGATAGCCCATCTGATCGGTTTCTCCGTAGCGAACCCGGATTTTGGTGTGGTGTTGGTACATCTCGGTGGCGTTTGGCTAATCCCGCTCAATGGGGCAGGTCATACAGTGCGAGCCCCCCCGCGCCCGCGACAATTCGGTGGAGGGAATGTTGATGATGGTGTTTTCCACTTCTTGCGGCTGGCGGCGCCCTTCGGCAAAGTCCCGCAGCAAATCCTCCGCCTGGACGATGGCGTAGCCGGCCTCCCGGAAAGCCTCCTCCGTCTTGGGATTGCGGTCGTAGGTGAAGGCCACCCCGGGCTTGATCGTCACCAGGTTGCAGCCGTCCGTCCACTGCTCGCGCTCCTGATAGGGCGACTCGCCCTTACCACTCAGGATAAATTCCATGTTGGGATTGATCTCCTTGCGGAAATACTCTCCGACCGAGCCGTAGGCCGTCGGCGTCGCGTTGCTGCGGTATACGATTACGTTGGAGCTCATCCCGGCCAGGTTGATGGGCGTGATAGCCGTGACGTGGTGGCTGTTGATTTGGGTGAAAATGGTGTCGATGTGCATGTAGGAGCGATCCTGGGGGATGTTGATCTGGACCACGTTGCGGATGACGCCCTTATCGAATAGGGCCTGCTTGAGCGAATGTAAGCCGTGGCTGGTGGTGCGTTCGCTACAGCCGATCAGCAGGTAATCCTGGTTGATGATCATGACGTCTCCTCCCTCTACCGAGACGTTTTCCCCCCGCTTGGAGGGCGGAAATTCCTCGATCATATTGAGGTTGATGATCCGCCCCTCGTCGCGCAATTGGGCGAAGGTGGGGTGGGCCCAAAAGATAAAACGGGTCAGCAAATTCTCGCGGTAGCGGGCTTCCTTAGCGGCCTTGGTAATGATGACGTGGTCGTTGACGGTGACGGCAATATCGCGGGTAAAGATAAAATTGGGGATGGGGTCGAACAGGATGTGATCCTGTGCTTTCCAGTAGCCAGTGATGAGGACTTCGGTCAGGGTCGGGTTGTCCAAATCGTCGAGCATCTGGACGTAGGACTGGGGCAGTTCTTCGTAGTCGATGATGCGTTCGATGACTTCGCGGCGCTTGGCGGCGTCGGCGTTGAGGGCCTCGTGGATCAGCTGGCCGGTTTCGAGGACGTTTTCTTCTCCGATAAAGGCTTTGAGCACCCGCGTAAAAATGTCGTGTTCTTCCTGCATCCGGGGCAGGTGGACGATGTCGTCGAACAATAATTCTTCGGCGCGTTTGGGCGAAATGCGGGCGATGCCTTCGTCGGGGCGGTGAACGATGACCCGTCTGAGCGGACCGATTTCGGAGGAGACGTGGATACTGGATGCAGTAGGTGGCATAGATTTGGTTTTTCCCGTTGGTGCGGGCTTGGTTTAGGTGCAGTTGGGCAGTATTTTTCGCTGCGCTGGCAAAAATAGCAAAACCGAATCAAAAAAAATACCAGCCCTCTCCGTCCCCGCTGGAAAGGGCCTTTCGCCCCTCCCACAGGCCGGGGGCTAAAAGATGGGATTAGTTGTAGAATTGAGTGATTTTTCCTTACTTTGTAGATGCGTTCGGCCCCTTAGGGAAGCATTATTTCCCCCAAAATGAGACCAAAAGCCAAAGATCCCTACAATCTTGTACGATTATGTTTAAAAACCTGAAGTCGCTGTTTATTGTGGAGAACGAAGGGGAGACCCCGTCTTCCCCCAGTCCATCCCCCCGCACGACTGGCCCGACTAGCAAAAATACGCCCCGTTCTACCGGTAGTGCGCCCCCCGCCGCGGGTACTACTACCAATCGCAGCGCGGGTAGCGGTAAGGTGACGGAAAAATTTAGTCAGATCCTGTTCGGAGCGATGGAAAAAAACAACATCGACGGCTTTGACTACCTCGAATACCGCCAATCCCTCCAGTCGCTCAAAAAGATGAACATGGACGAGTCGACCCGCTACAAGTCGGCCTACGCCATGGCACAAACCATGGGCGCGAGCCCCGATTACCTCGTCAAAACCGCCCAGCATTATTTGGACGTACTGAAAAAAGAAGAGGACAAGTTCGAAACGGCGCTCAAAAACCAACGCAGCCGCCAGGTGGGGGAAAAGGAACAACGCCTCAAAGACGTCAACGCCCTGATTCGCCAAAAGGCGGAGCAAATCCAAAAATTAAGCAAGGAAATCGAAGAACACCAAGCCCAAATCGGCAAGCTCGAACAAGATGTCTCTCAGGCATCCCAAAAGGTGGAGTCCACCAAAAATGATTTTATCGCTTCTTATCAAGCCATCGTAGGACAAATCAGTCAGGATGTAGAAAATATGAAGCAATACCTCAAATGATTGGTTATATCTAGTACACAATTTTTACTGCAACGATAATATGGAAGGTCAACAAGTCAAAAGGAAGTCTTTTTGGAAAAAACCGGAGGGCGTAACGGGTGCCATCTTTCTGGCCGGTATTCTCGCTGGCACCGGAGTGTTGTTTGCTACCATCTGGCCCACCCTCCTCGCCGTGATCCAAACCACCATGGGCGCCGTCGTGACCCTACTCATCATCGCCGCCCTGATCTACATGGCCCTCGATCCCAAAATGCGCAACCTCGTGTGGTACATGTACAAAAGCGTGATGCGCTGGATCACCAGCCTCTTCGTCCAAATTGATCCCATCGGCATCCTCAAGTCCTACATCGAGGACCTCAAGGATAACCTGCGGAAGATGAACCGTCAAATCAGCCAGCTGCGGGGGCAGATGCACAAGATGAAGGAGCTGATCATCAACAACAAGCGCCAGATCGAAAATAACCTCAACCTGGCCAGCAAGGCCAAGGCCAAAAATAAGAAGGCGCAGATGATCCTCAAATCCCGCAAGGCGGGTCGGCTCAAGGAGTCCAACATGCGTCTGGAGGACTTGTACAAAAAAATGGAGGTGCTCTACCGCGTGCTGTCCAAGATGTACGAAAACTCCGAGGTGATGCTCGAAGACGTCACCGATCAGGTGAAGATGAAGGAGCAGGAAAGCAAGGCCATCCGCGCCAGCCACTCGGCGATGAAGAGCGCGATGAGCGTCATCTCCGGCGATCCCGACAAACGCGCCATGTTCGAGCAGGCCCTCGAAGCCGTCGCCGACGACGTGGCCAATAAGGTGGGCGAAATGGAACGCTTTATGGAAATGTCGGCCAACTTTATGGATTCGGTCGATCTACAAAACGGCGTCTTTGAGGAAGAAGGCCTGGCCATGCTCGAGAAGTGGGAAAAGGAAGGCATTTCGCTCATCCTCGGATCCGAGAAGGACGAACTCGTGCTCCAAGCCAACGACGACTACGATACGCTCGACCTCGATTCTCCCGTCGCCAAACCCCAACGAGCCGACAACCACCGCAACCAGTACGATTCCTTTTTTGATTAACACATACCGGACTACAACCACTTCTAACGCATCACAAAACACACCATCAACATGGCAGCTCGTCTTACCACTTTATCCAAGTTTTTAATTACCCTGCTGATCGTGGCTGCGGTATTTTTTGCCGGCCGCTACTTCCTCAACGATACGGAGGTCGGTCGCGACCTCGTCGAACAAGCCGAGGAAGCCCAATCCACCGATCCCGGTAGCTCGAGTAGTAGCGCCTCCGCCGCCAGCAATGACCCCAACACCATCAAAATTGGGGTGGTGACCTGGGGCGGTTACGCCGGCGGACAGTACTTCAACGAAGGCTTTAAAGCCAATACCCGCTCGCGCTACTACAAAGACTACGGCTTCAAGGTCGACTTTAAAATCCTTGACGATTTCGAAGCTTCCCGAGCCGCCTTCAAAAACGATGAGGTCAACCTCCTCAGGTGTACCATCGACGCCTTTCCCACCGAGGTAGAAAACTTACTCCCCTTTAACCCCAAAGTCGTTTTCCAGGCCGACTGGTCGCGAGGGGGAGATGCCATCGTCGCGCGTCGGGGAATCAAAAAGGTCTCCGACCTCAAGGGCAAGAAAATCGCGGTCGCCCCCCTGACTCCTTCCCATTCCTTCCTCATCTGGCTTTTGGATGCGGGTGGTTTGACGACGGATGATGTCCAGATCATCGAACAGAATAGTGCCATCGATGCGGCCACGGCTTTTAAGAGCAAGCAGGTCGATGCCGCCGTAGTTTGGAGCCCTGACGACGAGGCTTGTACGAAGGCCATCCCCGGTTCTCGGGTTCTTGAGAGTACGCGCTCCGCTTCGCACATCATCGCCGATGTGTTTATCGCCAAAGAGTCCTACATTCAGGCCAACGAAGAAAAACTCCAGCAGTTGTACGAAGGTTGGATGAAGGGGGCCGCCGAAATCAATGCCAACGACGGCAACAAGCGCAAGGCCGCCAAGATCCTGGCCGATGCCTTTGATGGCTCTAGCGAGGAAGATACCTACAAAGCCATCAACAATGTCCGGCTCTGTACCCACGGGGACAACCTCCAGTTCTTTGGCCTCGATGAGGACTACGAGGGAATCACCGGCGAAGGTTTGTACAGCCGGATGACGACGGTTTACCAGGGCTTGGGCTTTGCCAAAGATAAGGTTCCCAACTGGCGTTTGATCTCTTACAGCCGTTTTGCCAAAAACGCCGCCAGTCTGACCGGATCCGCCCAGGCGGCTGAGGGCCAAAAGGTATTTGCCGCCGTCAAGGAATCGGACAAAACCAAGGACGCGATTTCCACCAAGCAGGTCAGCATCAGCTTCCGGACGGGCGAATACAAGCTCGACGAAAACGCCAAGTACATCATCGACAGCGAGTTCGTCGAGATTGCCCAAGCCTTTAGCAATTCCCGCATCCGGATCGAGGGGAATACCGACAATACGGGCTCCCGGGCTACCAACGTAAAGCTTTCTCAGCAACGGGCCCGCTCGGTAGCGGATTACCTGATCGAAACCTACGATATGCAGCGCAACCGTTTGATCGTGGTGGGCAATGGCCCCGATAAGCCGGTCGCGGACAACGGGAGCGAAAGCGGACGGGCCAAGAACCGTCGGACCGATTTCGAACTGGTACCGGAATAGTCGGACAGGATGGAATCATTGTTCAAACTGCGGGGAGAGCTCAGCTCTTCCCAATCCATTTTGTTGGGCCTAGTGGGCCTGGCTCTACTCATCCTCATCTGGTGGGGCATCGCCGAATCCAAATCGGTTCAGTTTCCCATCGTCGAGGGCGATAAGTTGGAATACCCTTCCGCCATCGGTGCCGACGCGGCTACCCTGGCCGTCATCGACTCGTTGGCTACCGTCGATTCCATTCGCCTGGCCAACGCTACCGAATTCAAGAAGGTGTATCCCATCATTCCCAATCCCTGGCACGTAGTCCAATCCTTCCCGGATTTGATTCAGGAGGATAGGCTACTCGCCAATACCTGGTTGTCGATCTGGCGCAATCTCCAAGGTTACCTCTGGGCCATTTTATTGTCCCTCCCCATCGGCTTCCTCATCGGGCTGCTGCCCCTTTTCAGAGGCATGCTCAGTCGCCCCACCGACGCCCTCCGGTTCCTGCCGCTCACGGCGCTGACCGGAGTATTTATGCTCGCCTTTGGTACCCAAGAAACGATGAAGGTCTCCTTTCTGGCTTTCGGAATCGTAGTGTACCTGCTGCCCATCGTCGTCCAACGGATCAATGAGGTAAAGGACGTCTACCTCAAAACTACCTTCACCCTTGGTGCCACCGACTGGCAAACCATCCGGACGGTCTATTTCCCCTCCGTGATCTCCAAACTGATCGACGACATCCGCGTGCTCACCGCCATTTCCTGGACCTACATCATCATCGCGGAATTGCTCAACAAAGAGGGGGGCATCGGTGCCCTGATGTACACCAGTGGTCGCCAGGGCCAGACCGAAAAGGTCTTCGCCGGGCTGATCGTCATCATTCTGGTGGGCTTCCTACAGGATTGGATTTTTCTCTACCTGGAACGACGGCTTTTTCCCTACAAGCACTATCCCACCGCCATTCCGGGCATCAACGACAGCCAGTACGGCATCTATATCATCCTCGGCACGCTGCTGTTGTTGGTCGTGCTGGCCATGCTGGCTCCCGGTATTTTTGCCAGTGTACTCACCTTTGCTTACATCGTCCTCATTAGTGGTTTGATCCTGATTGGCTTGGGAGAGTACAAAATCTTTAAAACCAATACCTGATGCTGGACTTCAAGGATACCGAGCTCAAGAATATCATCGAATTGCGGGGCATTACGCAGTCCTACGACAATGGCGAAACGGTCATCATCAAGGATTTGAATTTCCTGATCGAGGACAAACCCGCTCAAGGACAGTTCGTGGTCATCCTGGGGATGTCGGGTTGTGGAAAATCGACCATCCTGCGCTACATTGCGGGCCTCCAGGAGCCGACGGCGGGCAGCGTATTGGTCAACGGTCAGCCCGTGGGAGCGGACAATCGCGTCAGTATGGTCTTTCAGCAGTATTCCTCCCTGCCCTGGATGACGGTGCTGGACAATGTGGGCCTGGCGCTGCGCTACAAGGGCGTTCCGAAAAAGGAACGCGACGAAAAGGCCATGGAACTCATCGAATTGGTGGGGCTGGCGGGGCACGAGCACAAATTTGCGCAGTATCCCACCCTCTCCGGTGGGCAATTGCAACGGATTGCCATCGCTCGGAGCCTCATCGCCAACTCGGATATTCTCCTGATGGACGAGCCCTTTGGCGCTCTGGACATCCAAACGCGGATCCAAATGCAGGACCTCCTACTGAGCATCTTGCACCGTTTTCATTCTACCATCATCTTCGTCACCCACGATATTTCGGAGGCGGTGTACTTGGGGGACGACATTTACATTATGAAATCGGCTCCCTCCCACTTTGTCGAACACATCAAAGTAGACCTGCCCCTGGAACGCAGCCGCGATACCAAACGGGAGCAGCGATTTGTCGATCTGGTCCGGGAGGTAGAAGACCGGATGATTAGCGTCGCCCAGTTGGGCTAGCCAGTACGCTCCTTACCCAATACGACTCGGCGGGTGAACGGTCGGGACAGCTAGATTTTCAGCTGCCATCCCTGATCTAGGGTGTGTCTGAAAATTATCCTTCGGCGCATCTTTGGCATCTTTAGAACTTG
>CALCCH010000511.1 GCA_937899855.1 uncultured Saprospirales bacterium
CCGCGCGTGTCGGCTTCGGGGCCGTCTCGCCCGCCCGGCTAGTCCTGGTGTTCGCCCCCCCTTTCCTGGCGCGCCGGCCGGCCGGCCCCCCGGCCTTTCTCCTACTGGGCATTGCGATACAGCTGGGGAATCGGCAGACGCGACTGGCAAACTGAGCTGGAAGTCGGCGCCAAAATACGCCTTTCTTAGAAAATGGTTGTACCTTCAATAGGAACCCAACCTATTGAAAATGCCTAGCAATTTTTACCTCCACTTTTTAATTGCCCTCGTGCCGATGGTCATTGGTGCCGCTTATTACCACCCCAAGGTAGTGGGCAGTGCTTGGATGCGGGTCAATGGCTTTACCGAAGCCTCCCTCCAGGAAGCCAATATGGCCCTGATCTTTGGCCTGGCTTATCTCTTTTCCCTGATGCTCTCCTTCTTCTACACCAGTTTGGTCATTCACCAGGCCAGCATCACCTCGCTGTTCGTTCCCGAAATTATCGAGGCGGAGGACAATCCCATCAAGACCGAAATCATGGCCCTACTGGCCAATTATGGCGATCGACACCGCAATTTTGGCCACGGTGCCGTCCACGGGATCTTCACCGCCATCTTCTTTGCTCTGCCCATCATCGCCATCAATGCGCTTTTCGAACGCCGTAGCCGGACTTACATCCTGATCCACTTTGGCTACTGGCTCCTCACCTTGATCCTCATGGGTGGCTTGCTCTGTGCCACCTTGCGTTTTAGCTGGGAGGTCTAAGTCACCCGAGGGCCACAACAGTTGTTCACCTAAATAAAAATCCCCCACTCACCAATGGAAGTCAACTACGCAAAAGTCTTTGAGTACATCAATACCCTCGCCTTCTTTGCCTGGCTACTACTGCTCATCGCCCCTTATTGGAAATGGACCCCGCGCCTGCTCATCGGTGGAGTCGTTACGCTCTTCGCCGCACTCTACGTCTACGGACTTAGCCAATCTTTGAGTTTTGAAGATCTGGAAAACTTCACCAATCTCGAAGGCCTCATGGGCTTGTTTACCAGCCCCCAAGCCGTAGTTGTGGGCTGGCTGCACTACCTGGCCTTCGATCTCATGGTCGGCTGCTTCATCGTTGCCAATGCCGCCCGGCACCAGATCAATCGCTACCTGCTGATCCCCTGTTTGCTCTTCACCTTTATGATGGGCCCTACTGGCTTGCTGCTCTACCTCTTGCTGCGTTGGGCCATCACCAAGGAGTATTTTGCGGCCTATCATTGAGTCTCCAAGTACAACCGTGGATACTCCCCCAAGAGTAAGTACCCTACTGCTATTTTAATTCATTGATCGCGGAGGCCCCACCGCCTTTTCGTAAAAAAATAAGTACCATGCAAGTCGGAAGACGCTACACCTTTTTTCAAACCATCAACTGGACCCGAAAGTCCATCCTCTCCTTTTTGATCTTCGACAGCTTTGTCGTCGGACTTTATTATGTTACCCAGTGGACCTGGTTGCCCATCCCCTGGCAACCCCTTTCCCTGATCGGTATTGCCGTCGCTTTCTACTTGGGATTTAAAAATAACTCGTCCTACGATCGACTCTGGGAGGCGCGTAAAATTTGGGGCGGTATCGTCAATGCTTCGCGGTCGTTTACCGTAATGGCCCGCGATTTTATCAACAACGACCGAACCGAACGGGCACATCCCGAAGGGGAATTGCGCCAACTGCGGCTGCGCGTCGTACACCGGCACGTCGCCTGGCTACACGCCCTAGCCCTGGAATTGCGCAAGCTCAAAGCCTGGGAACACGTCGCCAATAATGACCGGGCCATGCGAACCGTTTTGGGCATGGACTACCACGACGACAAACTCGACACCATCAAGGATTACCTCTCCCCAGAGGACTTTGCCTACGTCATGACCAAGGGCAACCGCTCCTCCCACCTCCTCAGTCAGCAATCCGCCGACCTGATGAAATTGCGGCGGGCGGGCTTGATCGACCATTTTCGACACCTGGAAATGCAAAAGATGATTACGGAGTTTTATACCCTCCAAGGCAAAGCCGAACGCATCAAAAATTTCCCCTTCCCCCGTCAGTACGCCACGTTCAATTTCTTCTTCGTCGTACTCTTCGTCTTCCTCCTTCCTTTCGGTATGCTGAGTGTTTTTGTCAACCCCAGCCAAAGCCACCTCATCTGGTTTACCATCCCCTTTACCGTGGTCGTCTCCTGGGTTTTCTGGACCATGGAAATGATTGGTGACTACAGCGAAAATCCCTTTGAAGGACTGTACAATGATGTTCCCATCACCTCGATGGCCCGCGGTATCGAAATCGACATCCGGCAAATGCTCGACGAAACCGAACTTCCCCCTTCTATCCAACCGACCAGCCACCTAAAAATACTCGTCTAAACGCCAATGCCCCGAGTGTCGACGACACTCGGGGCATTCCTTTGGCTCCTGGAAGCCAGCTCAAGATTATCGCTTCAGTAAGGAGTAAGTATCAACGATTACTCCGTCCCGCTTCAACACCACCCAGTAAGTCCCCGCCAGCAGCTCACTCGCTAGGTCTACCCGCAAGTTGTGGGCCCCTACTACTTGCTCACCGTTGAACAATACCGCCTGACGCTGTCCCAAAACGTTGAGCAGTTCGATCTCCACCTCACCCGCTGCTTCCAACTGGTAGGCGATATTGAAGTGTTGGGTAAAGGGATTGGGATACACCCCTTCGAGGTAAATGTTGCGCGCCCGCTGGTTCGTCACCAATTGGTCGGCAGCCGCATTAGCCGTCGTCGGAGTGTTCACACTGAAGAGGGTAACCGTTCCGCTGACCTCATTGGCCGTTACGACCAGAGCCGCCCCGGTCGGGCTATCAGCCGCGGGAATGTAGATGATGTCTTCCACGCCCAAATCGCCGGTTTCACGAGTCTCGGGGGCGGCAGCAAAATTCCGGTTGTTGACGTAGTCGACAAAAAAGGGTGCCGTCGGATCGGAAATATTGTAGGTAAAAATACCCCCCATCCGCTCCAAACCGATAAAGGCGTAGACCGCCCCATCGATGGTAGCGATGTTGACCGCCTCGGGCTCCGGCCCCTTGTCGTCGCTACGGTTCTTAAAGGAATCGTTGTCGTCATTGGTGCTGTTGAAATGCTCGGGATCCAGTTGGGCCAAGCGCCGCTCGAACTCACTGCCGCTGTCGTACACCAGGTTGCCGTTCTCATCCCAAATCGAAAAAGAGCGCGCACCGTAAGCATAGATCAATTCGTTCATGCCATCCTGATCGATGTCGCCATTGGCCAGGGTGGTGTTCAGCCGACCGAGATTTTCGTCTTCTTGCATGGCGGCGGCATTGGGAAAAACCTCGGGATCCAAGACCAGATCCGCAATGCGGTCTTCCTCGGAATAGCCATCGTAATCGCGGCTGTCCCCTTCGTTGGCCGTTACGATGTAGGACTTGCCGTCCACCACGTACGTGGCGATGGCGTCGGGCTGGTACATGCCCAGTACGCGGTGGGGACGGATGTCGATTTCGGCGGAGCGATTGCTGGCGTCCATGCCGTAGTTGCCTTGGAAGGATAAAAATGCGAGGGAGCTCTGATCCGATACACCCGCACCGGCCAGTCCGAAGTCATTGTCGTTGAGTACGGCCAGGTCGCCGTTGGGGAGGAGGGCCAAACCCTCGGGTTTGTCGCTGGGCAGGTAACCCACCGAGGGCAAGTTGACGACCTTGGTCTTGTATACCGGACGGATGCCCGCCGCGGCCAACTCGTCGGCCGTCATCATCTCCAGGGTCTTGTCGTCAGCACCCGTCGAAGTGGTCTTGGTAGAGAGGGGCGTACCCAAAATATTCGTCGCACCGTCGAGGCGAACTTCGAAAACGTACTTTTTACCCGTATTGCCGCTGGCGGGAGTCGAGGAATCCCGCTCCAGGAAGTAGAAAGTACCGTTGCCCGCGTAGACGGCATCGCCAATCTTATCGACTCGCGACAGGCCAATGCCCGCATCGCGGTTGCGCTCCAGGAGGTAAACAAATTCCTGGACGGGCTGGCCCGTCGTACGATCCACGCCGATCATCCGGATCACATCCGACTGATTGCGTACCGTAGCACGATCGGGGTTCTCGATGGGCGATTGAATCACGGCGTAGATGAGGTCTTCGTCGTAGTCGTAAGCGATGGCTTCAAAACCCCGGTTTGCCCGGCGCTGGTTGTAGACCGCGGGTAGGGTCTCGCGACCGTAAAAGCCGGGGGCTTGGGGCGTGGTGCCCAGTAAGGAAGTTCCTTCGGGCACCAAACGCGCGATCAAAGTACCATTGGCGTCGAAGTGGTAGATCGCGGGTCGGTACTCATCGCAAAGCCAAAAGTGGAAATCGGGCGTACGGATGACGCCTTCAAAGTCCCCACCGAAGGCATCAAAATCCAGGGCGTGGTAATCAACGCCACCGACGGAGAAGTCGACATTGGGGTATACGCTAGCGTCGGTACGGGTGACGGGCGTCTCGTCGAAGCCCGGAATGTTGCCCCGGCCGGAGATGGGGGTGCCATCGGCTTGCCGGAGGAAGACTTGGTTGGCATCGGGAAAAAATTGATCGAGCGCCACGATGTAATTGAGCTTGACCAAACGCGACTGGTAGTCGGGCAGTTTGAAGGGGCGCAGGTTGGTTACTGAACCTGCATCCGCCGCGCTTACGGTAGACTCGTTGGGTCCACGATCGGGGACGGCCCAGAAAGACCACCGTCCAGGGGTGGAGGTCAGGGGATCGTAGCAGAGCCCGGAGAATCCCCCGAGTTCCACGGTGGGATTGTCAAATAGCGGCTTCCCCAAATCGAAAGCGCTCCACCAGGGAATCTCATTGAGCGGGTATTCCTTGACCGCAATGCCTCCCTTGGCGTGGTCCTTATAGCCCAGGGGCAGCACGTCGAGTACTGCGGCGGCTTCGATGTCTACCACGACGATGGCGTTGTTCTCCTGGCAGGAGACGTAGGCGATCGCATCGTCTCCCGAGAGGCCAATGTATTCAGGTTCCAAATCCTGGGCCACGGTCTGCTGCCCATCGTTGCCAAAAATCCGGACGCCGCGATTGCGCAAGGACATCTTCCGGTCGTTCCAATCGGTAAAAGCCACCTGCTTGACGGTGGCGTTGACCGCCCCAGCCGCAACATCCACAATGGTTACCGAACCCTCCGGGTCGATCAGGTAGTCATCATCGGGCTCCCCTTCGTTGGCAACGATCACTTTTTGGCCATCGCTGGTGAAGGTCAGCATATCGGGGAGGGCGCCGGTGGGTACATCGTTGAGGTAATTGCCATCGGTATCGAAGAAGACGACCCGGCCAGCAGCTTGGGCATCGTCATTTTCGATGGCGACGGCGACCAGGCCGTTGTTGACGGCGACGCTGTTGGCGGCGGCTCCGTAGGGCCTACAGTCGAGGGAATTGACCAGGGCCGGGGCGAGGGGATCACTGATGTCGATTACGTCGACGGTGGCGGCATCAGAATTGACGAAAAAGATGCGCTGGCCATCGCGATCGTAGGCCGTAATTTCGGCGGCGCCTTCATCAAAAACGTCGGTAAAATAGGTGGCGAGGGGTTGGAGGGAAACGTCCTGGGCAAACGGGGAAAAAGAACACAAGCAAGCAGCGAGTAATAGCAAGTAGCGGGGGTAGCATTTAATCATGGGGACAATTGTTTTTTTTGTATAAAATAATTCCCCAATGATCGTCAAGTAGTATTACGTAGATATTAAGCCAAGTTTAACCAAACTAAAACTGTGGTGCCCCATCCCCCGAAAAAGGAGCTTCCTACCCGCTTTCGGGTAGCTTAGAAGGCAAGAACCTGCCCCTGCCGTGCCGTCTCGCTGGACGGAAGAATTTCACAATTGTCCCACAAGCCCGTCCGTAGGGTCTCGGCGTAGGCCCGCGGCAATCCCCGCTCCAGCATCTCCGCACCTGCTTGCTGGAAGTCGTATTCCAGGGCCCGATGCTGGTAGACCACCTCTCCCTCCCGTAGGTCCAACTCCAAATACCAAACCCGTGGGCTACCATCGTTGGCCGGCATCCCAATCACCCCCGGATTGAGCCAGGTACGGCCGTCCTTTTCCTCGGCAAAGGGCAAGCCACAGTGCCCCGCGATGATCAGGTCCGCATCGCCATCGTCAAAGTTACGGGCCTTGCCCGACCAGTCAGTAGACGCAAAAATAAATTCCGAGGTGTAGTGGTACGAACCGTGGAGCACCAGCACCCGCTTCCCGCCGTATTCAAAGCGCAAGAACTCGGGCAGCCCCCGCATCCACTCCAGCGCCCCTTCGCTCAACTGGCCCTGGGCGTAGGGGTACCACTGGCGCGAGAAAGTATCACAACGCCCCCCATCCACAAAATCGCAGGCACAATCCGCCTGTCCTTCCCCCAGTTGAATTTCTACATTCCCCGCAATGCTGTGTACCCCCCATTCGCGCAGACTTTGTACACATTCCTCAGGACGGGCGCAATAGGCAACGGTATCGCCGGTACAGATGATTTGAGCGGGCACCCAACCCGCTTCCCGAGCGCGCTGGCGCAGCGCCACCAGGGCTTGCCAATTGCTGTAAACCCCACCAAAGGCTAGCAGCGGGCCCGTCAATTCTCCCAGGTCACGGATTCGTACATCAGTCATTTTTCCTACGATTTGAAGCGATCAAAAATAAACCAAAACTAAAGACTGTTCCCACTACATTGGCCGACAATAGGTCACCGTACTTTCCTTCAAAAAAGACCAAGGACTCCGGCCAGTAGCCCAGAGCTAGGGTCACGCCCACCAGTAGTCCCGTTCCAACCGCCAGATGAAAAGCCAGCGGTGGCGCCTGCCGTTTCCACAGGATAAACACCGGAGCCAAGCCCAGCACCATCGTCCCGCTGATGGTCGTTGCGGAGAGTACCGTTGGATTGAGAAAGACGGGTAAGGTCCCCAAGAGGGCAAAGATCGTCATCGTCCAACGCCCCTTGGCTACGCTCAGTACCGCTACGCCCCCCAGGTCCTTGGCCAGAAGTTTGGCCCCCGAGGTAAAAGCGGAATCCAGCGTGGAAGCCGCTGAGGTAATCATGATAAAATTCATGAGCAACATCGCCCCCAAGCCCAGTAGCTTGCTGACCTCCACCGCCGCCGGTCCCGATAGTCCCAACAAACGCGCGTGTACCCCCACCACACTGAACAACAGGATGCAACAAAACCCAATACCGCTGGCCCAGATAAAACTGCGGAGCGTCGTACGCGGATCGCTCAAAAAGCCGCGATCGGTGAGCACCGCATCGTGGAACGGATAGCTAAAGATTTGAATCAGGGCAACGAAGAAAAAGTTTAAACCCGTCGCCATGGTCCACTCCCCACTGTTCAGATATTCGCTAAGGCCATAGTCGCCACTCGGGAGTACCAGCGCCAGAATCACGAAGAGCAGTACCCCAAAAAACACCATCTGAATGGCATCGGTGAGGATCGAACTGCCCATCCCCCCCTTGAGTGTGTAGAGGAGGGTCAGACTGGTAAAAACCACTATCGCGATGTAATAGGGCTGGGTCCCCACCTCGCCAAAGTAGCTGCCGATGACGATGGTATTGGACCACACCTCATTGAACAAGCGAAAGCCCACCAGCAAGGAAAAAAGATACACCGCCGCCCGTCCGTACCGACGGTCCAGAAAGTGGTGCAGGCTGTGAAATCCCCCCTCGGTCCGCAACTGGTAGATGACCAAGCCCGCAATCAGGAAAGACCCGTAATACAGGGCGTAGGAGACGCCCCCCACCACCCCAAAAGCCAGGCTGAGGTTGGCCGCATTGGTGATGGACTTGGCAAAGATCCAGGAGATGACCAAGCTGCTGGTGAGCACGAGCGCACTGGGCCGACGTCCCCCCGTCGACTGGGCTTCAAAGAAAGCGGATACGCTACGCGCCCGGGGCGCCAAGCCCAGAAAGAGCCCTCCAAAGGTTAGCAGCAACAGCCATTGCCAAAAATCAACGTTGGTGGGCACGGGGCAATTGGTTAAGCGGAAAGGCAATCATTCCTTGGTCAAGTTGAATTTTCCGTTTAGTCTACGTCCCACCACACGGGGGCATTGACGCTATTGCCGTTGGTGGCGGTAGCACGGAGGTAATTTGCGTTGTTCAAAGCCTCTTCGTCAGCCGGATAGGGCAGGCGCACCGGAATTCGGTCGTCGTTGAGGCTGGCCGCTACCGTTCGCAGCTGCGGGAAGCCCGTCCGGCGGTATTCGATCCAGCCTTCGTATCCGTTGAGAAGATTGGCAATCCACTTTTGGGTGAGGATCTGCTCCAGTGGATCGGCGCCGTTGGCGCCGTAGGCGGCGGGGCCGGTGCTCAGGTAATCGGCGGGCAGTTCGGTTTGCCAGTAGGCGAAGGCCAATTCTACCCCCGTCTCGTACCAAGCTTGGGCATCCGCCGGGAGGAGACCGCGTTCGGCGGCTTCGGCCAGGAGGAAAGCCGTTTCCCAGGCCGTCATAAAATTGGCGTCGAGGCTGCCGGTGGCTTCGCGAAAGATGCGTCCCGTCAGTGAGAAGTCGGCGACCGAGATGGAGGTTTGCGAGGCGTCGGGGCCGTTGAGGAGGCCGCGGAAGGCGGTGGGGTCATTGGCGGTGGGGCGGAAGAAGGTCGACAGGCGGGGATCGTTTAGGTCTTGGAGCAAGTCTTCCGTGGTGGCGGAGAGAATAAAGAGGTTAAAATCGCCGGCCCGAAGGTTGGCCATCCGAAAGTTATTGGGCTGGCGATCCGTAAAGTCGAAGGTGGCATTATCGGCGTTGGTCTGAATAAAATCGCCCGACTCATAAATGGCTTGCAGGGGGGTGGCGACCTCAATCCGATCCGATAAGCGGAGCAGTGCCTTGATCCGTAGCGACTGAGCGAAGCGAACCCATCCCCGGAGATCTCCCCCAAAGAGGATATCCCCCCGGAGGCTGGCCGTCCCCTCGTAGGCGGCAATGGCCGCCAGGCCCTTTTCCAAATTATCCAAAATCCCCTCCGGCTCGGTATAAATCGACTCCTGCGAGTCGTAGGCCGCCGTCACCAGCCCTTCACCACCGCGCAGGGCCTCCCGGTAGGGTACGTCGCCGTACATATCCGTCAGTGCCGCACTCAGGTAGGCCTTGAGGATCAAGGCCGGACCCTCGTAAACGGCCGCCGCCGGATTATTGCGCGCTTCGGCCAGCAGGATCTCGTTGTCGCGCAGGTTGCGGTAAAGCGTGGGCCAGGGATTGCCGCCGAATTGCGGCTCGGTCAGGCTGTGGCGGTCAAAGAGGTTGAAGTCGATGGCGGTAAAGTACTGGCCCAGCAGGTTACCCGCCACGAAACCTTCGTAAGCCATTTCGTCGCCGTAGTCGTAAATCACCTGGCGCAACAGGAGCTCGGCTTCCACCCGCACCGGCGCATTGGGATTGGTATTGAGGGCTTCAAAATCTTGGGTGCAGCTCCCCAGTACGAGGAGGCCCGCGAGGAACAAAGTATATTTTATCGTGGTCATTTTAGTCGGATTATGAATTTAAAATTGAACGGCTACCTTGATGCCCACACTGCGGGAAGTCGCGTAGGACATGTCCTCTATCCCACTCACAAATTGCGTCCCCTGCACCGCCAATTGTTCGGGGTCAAAATGGGGGATTTCGCTAAAGGCAAAGAGGTTGCGACCGATGAGCGAGATGCGCAGTTGGCGCCCTCCGGAGAAGAAGCCCACCGCCCTGCGGAAGGTATAGGCCAGCGACAGTTCGCGCAGCTTAAAGTAGGTCGCGTTGTAGGTGTTGTTTTCCTCGTGGTTGCGGTCGTAAAATTGGCGGTAGTAGCTCTCGGGGCTCACCGCCGTCGTGTTGGGCTCCCAAACGGGGTTCTCCACCGAGCCAACGTTGACCACCCCATCCGCCACGATCCCCTCCGCGGGTCGGTCCTCCGTCTCGATCAGTTGTCCGCCCACGCCCGCCAGGGCTTGGGTCCGCGACACCAGGATGCCGCCCTGCCGCCAGTCGAATAAAAAGTGGAGGTCCCAGTTTCTGTAGTGGAGTTGGTTGGTCCAGCCCAGGATAAAATCGGGATTGTAATTGCCCAATTTGATCAATTCGTTGTCGACGATAAAGCGGCCATCCGCGTCGATGACGAAGTCGCCGTTCTCGTTTTTGAGGTAACCCGTTCCGTAGAGGTCTCCAATCCGACCACCTTCCTCCACCTGTACCCACACCGTTTGGTTGACATTGTCGTACACCCGCGAATAGGCCAGGGTCAGTCGCCCTTCGATCTCGTCGGGCAGGTCTTCGACGGTGGTGACGTTGCGGCTAAAGTTAAACCCGCTGTACCAAGAAAACTTGGGTCCGACAAAGGGACGTACCCCCGCTACGATCTCCAGCCCCCGCGAACGTACCTCACTCCCGTTGACGACCTGCTGATTGAAGCCGGAAGAAATTGCTACGGGGAGGGCGATGATTTGGTTTTGGGACAGGGCATCGTAGTAAGTCAGGTCGAATTGCAAGCGGTCGTCCCAAAAGCGCAGGTCTCCCCCCACTTCGATGGCGCTGGTCTTTTCGGGTTGCAGGCTACCGTTGGCGATGATGTCCTGCGCGCTGAAGGTGGGTTGGGAATTGAAGGGCGTTTGCGCCACGAAGACTCCCGAGGTTTGGTAGGGATCGGTATCGTTGCCCACCTGGGCCCAATTCGCCCGAACCTGGAGAAAAGAAATGGACTGGGGCAGCTGCAGGCTATTCGATACGACCCAGCTGGCCGATGCCGAGGGGTAGAAAAAGGAAGCACCATCCGCGGAGGTGGGCGTCGCCAAGGCACTCGACCAATCATTGCGGCCGGTGAGTTCGAAAAACAGTTGGTTTTTGATGCCGAGTTTGGCCACGGCAAAAACGCTGTTGATCCGTTTGCGACCGTCGAAGGAGAAGGCTTCGATGGGAGCCGCCGCATTGGCCAGGGAAAAGATGCCGGGTTGGGCCAGGGCCACAGTTTGCGTTTGGCGGGAGCGGGCCCACTGGTCAAAGCGGTTGCCCCCCAGCGAAAAGTCGAGCTCAAAACCCTGCCACGCGTCGCGAAAGTGGAGGAGCACATCGGTGTTTTGCTCGCGGTAACCGACGTCGTGCTCGGCGTAGGCGCCATTGCGGAAGCGATTGGAACTAAAGTGCCGCCGAAAGGTCCGATCCTCGTTCGACAGGTCCAGCCCGGTACGGGCCGTGAGGCTCCATTGGTCGTTGAAGGTGTAGCGGGCCGAAAAGTTGCCAAAGAGGCGATCGCGTTGGAAAGCGTTGCGGTTTTCGAGCAGGATGAAGTAGGGATTGTCGAAGAAGGTATAGTTAAAGGAATACTGTTGGACACCTTCCAAACCCGGCTGCCAGTAGTCGCGGAGCACGTCGGTATCGAGCGAACGGGGACCCCAGGCCACCAGGGAGTAGTTGACGTTTTCCGAACCGTAACCGCCCGCCGGACGGTTGTCGCTCTGGGTACGGACGTACTGAATGGAGCTGTTGAATTCCAGCTTGGTCAGCGGGCGAAACTGGAGACGGGCCGTCAAGTTTTGGCGTTCCAGATCGGTACCGGGAATGATGGATACGTTGCGAAAATCGCTGAGGGAAATGCGGTAGTGGCCCCGCTCGTAGGCGCCGTCGAGGGCGAGGTTATTGCTGATGGTATGGCCAGTTCGGTAAAAGTCGGAGAGGTTATCGGGATGCGCGACGAAGGGCGTAGCCACAATGGGCGCTCCCCCGTGGACCGCCACGTCACCACCCCGTACGGTACGGCCATCCGCCAGCCTCACGGGACTGTCGAATTGCGCAATCTGCACCCCCCGATCCAAAGCGGGGCCCCAACTGTAGGTGATGTTGTCGTTGGTCCCACCCCCCAGGCCATCCACAAACTCAAAGACACCAGAATTGCCCTGCCCGTAACGGTTCTGAAATTGGGGCAATTGAAAGTGCGTTTCGACCGAAAAACTGCTGTTTAAAGATACTACAATTCAGCTCGTCCGCTCACCCGTTTTGGTAGTGATGAGGATAACGCCATTGGAAGCACGGGTACCGTAAAGGGCGGCGGCACTCGGCCCCTTGAGGACGGATACGCTTTCGATGTCATCGATGTTGACATCCATGGCGCCATTGCCAAAGTCAACTTCCTGGAAACCCGCAGCTGCCTCGTTGGTAAAATTGAGGATGCTGTTGTTGTTGATCGGCATGCCGTCGACGATAAATAGGGGATTGTTGTTGGTAAAGGAAGCTTCCCCACGAATGGTAATCTTGGAGGTAGAGCCGATGCCCGTCGCACCCTGATTGACGGTGACCCCGGCCACCTTGCCCGCCAGACTCTGCACCAAATTGGCCGATTTGACTTCGTTGAGTTCCTGCGCTTCAATTTGTTGGACGGCATAGCCCAGTTGCTTTGACGAACGCTCCAGCCCCAGTGAGGTGACCACTACCTCATCCAGTATGGCATCCGCCGTACGCAGCGCAATGTCGATCTGGACTTGTCCAGCAAGTGGTAGCTCCACCGTTTGGTAGCCGATGTATTGGACGGACAGCACCGCCGCGGTAGAGCTGACTTGTAGTTCGAATTGGCCGGCAGCATCGCTCGCGGTTCCCCGGGTACTCCCCCGCTCGGCGATGGTGGCCCCCACCAGGTATTCCCCGGTGGCAGCATCCACGATGCTTCCCTTGACCGTCACCTGGGCTTGGAGGCCGATGGCGAGCAGGAGGGCAAGCGGGAGGGTGAAAAGTATTTTTGATAACATGGATTTGATATTTACGGCGACCGCCCCCATTGGAGGGTACGGAGCGACTGCATCCGATAGGACGAGACGCAGCTCCAAACGACGGGGGCTTGGTCAGTGGATTCGAGAATAAAGGGGCCTCCTCCGGCGGGACATACCGCGGGGAGGCATTTAGAGGGGCCGTAGGAAAGGGGGCGCTCGTCCGGGGATGGCCGTCCAGCCCCAGTCGCGAAGGGGAATGGCGCGCGCGGGTGGCGGCGAGGGAGCGAGCGGAGTCGCGAGGTCTTGAAGCAGCAAGTACAGCGGATGGCATTCCGAGAGCTCGGTGAGGAGCCGGTGCAAGGCCTCGGCATCGTCGATGTCGCGGTAGGTAGCGAGCTGCCGACTGGCCACGTCGCGGGCTTGGAGATAGTCTTGAAAGTTGGCGCCCAAGCGGGGGCTTTCCCAATCCAGGGCGGCAAAGGCCGCGGCATCAAAATGGTGGCGGTGGAGTGCGATGAGGTAGAGGCCGCCGTCGCGGGCGGGTCCGAGTACGGCACGGTGGGCTTGGCAATCGCGGGCGGCAGCGCGGAGCGTTGCCGCTTGCAACTGGGGGCAGTCGTTGCCGATGATGACGAGCTTATCGTAGCCGTGGGCAAAGCAACGGGCTACGGCATTGGCCAGGCGTTCGCCAAATTGTCGGCCCCGTTGTTGGGAGCGGTAGGCCGTGTGGAGGGGCAGTCCGCTTTGCCGAGCGACGCGCTGGGCGTGGCGGAGCAACTGACGGGCCAGGGTCAGGTTTTTGTCGCGCGCACCGGGTACCAAGTCCTTGTGGGCCGCCTCTTGTCGGGGCGTCCGGGTAAATAGCAGGATGGCAGTATTGAACTCGATGGCGGTACGGCTTGGTATCAAATGGCCCCAATATGGGATAATTCTTCGACTGGACGTTTAATAACGCGAATTTATCTCATTCCGAGGTCTTTTTTCGGACAAAATCACCGCGACCGGGATGGGCCCGGTGCGAGCTAGCTATCGCTTTTTAAAGCCAAAATGGTTTGCTATCTTCACCAGCAGTACGAAAGTAACAATCGGTAAAAACCACCATGGGTATTCCACACTGGCTCAATCGCCCCTATCCCCTCGTAGAAAGGCCGCAGGACAAGGCCCGGCTCGTGCTGGCCTTTGCCCTCTTTACCTACTGCTTTTTACTCCTGTACCAACCCTTCGGTGCCGCCGAAATCCGCTCCCACCGCAGCTGGTTCTTACTCGGTTTTGCCGCCTCCGTAGCCCTCGTCCTTAGTTTCAATTACTTTCTCCTGCCCCGGCTGTTCCGCCCCCTTTTCCAAGCCGACCGCTGGCAAGTCAAAAAGGAAATCTTTTACATCAGCTGGAGCTTTTGCCTAATCGCCGCGCTAAACTACGGCTACAATTCCACCGTCGGCAAAGACATCGCCCCCCAGTACAACCTGCTGCAATTTCTGGGCATTACCTTATCGGTAGGCATTTTTCCCCTGCTGGGACAAATCTTCTTGACCGAACGCTACCTCAACCGGCGCAACCGCCAAGTAGCGGCCGCCCTACGCCAACAAAAGACCCCAACCACAACCTCGTCCGAGCCCCGCTCACGCCTGTCGATCCACGCCGACACCCTACGCTCGGGTCCCCTGGAGCTGGCCCTCCAGGATTTTATCTACGCCACCGCCGACGGCAATTACACCACCGTATTCTACTGGCGTGACGGGCAAGTCCAAAAACGCCTGCTCCGCCTCTCACTCAAAAACGTCGCCCAACAACTGGCCGATTTTGAGGACATCATCCGCTGCCACCGCTCCTACGTCGTCAACAAGCGCCAGATCGAGGACATCAGCGGCAACGCCCGCTCGCTCAACCTCCGGATGGCCGATGGGACGGCCTCCATTCCCGTATCGCGCACCTTCCCCCGCGAGGACTTGCTTTGAGTACCGCCACGAGCGCTCTGCCGTGCCAGCACTAGCTTCCCATCCACCCCATTTGCCGCCCGTTGGGCCCTAAAAATGGCCTGCTTTCCCCGCGGACCCTATCTTGAGCGGTATTCCTCACCTTTCGCTTTTTGAATCGGTTTAAAATCTAGCACCATGAGTTTTTCCAAGCGTGAAATGCAACGTCTACGAACCCAATACGGCCCCTGGGCGCTGGTGACGGGAGCCTCCTCCGGGATTGGTAAAGAAATTGGCGAACGGCTGGCCGAAGCCGGATTAAACTTACTCCTCACCGCCCGGCGGCAGGCGGTACTCGACGGGCTGGCCAACGAATGGCGGGCGCATTACGGGGTGGAGATCGAGACCATCACCGCCGATATGAGTCAGGCAACGGAAATTGAGGCCCTACTCCAAGCCAGCCGGAAGCGGGACATTGGCCTGGTGGTGGTGGCGGCGGGCTTTGGCACCTCCGGAGCGTTTCTCCAAGCCGACCTATCCGAAGAACGGAACATGCTAGCGGTCAACTGCGCGGCCCTCCTGAGCGTGACCCACCATTTTACCCAGCGACTTACTCCACGCGGGCGGGGCGGTATCATCTTACTCAGCTCGATGGTGGGTTTTCAGGGCGTGCCCTTCGCCGCCCACTACGCCGCGACCAAGGCCTACGTCCAATCGCTGGGTGAAGCCCTAGCCGTGGAGCTAAAACCCCACGGGGTCGACGTACTGGCGGCCGCTCCCGGTCCGGTCGCCAGTGGTTTTGCCCAGCGCGCCAACATGCGGATGGACCGCACCCTCAGCCCCGCCGAGGTGGGGGTTCCCATTCTCAAAGCCCTGGGGCGCCAGTCGACGGTATTGCCCGGTTGGCTCACCAAGCTGTTGGTGGGGTCGCTGCGAACGGTACCCCGCTGGGCCAAAGTACGCATCATGAAAATGGTGATGGGGGGCATGACCAAACATCAGATCAAGGGAGGCTGAGGACGGGTGGCCCCGGAGCCAATCGAGCCGGTGGAGGGGGGCAGCAAGTCCTCCGGGAAGTGGAGCAGGTCGATGCCCCAGACCAGCGGTAGGAAGTAGTAGACCAGGGCGGCGAGGAGGAGGATGGAGCAGAGGTTCATCCGTAGCCCGACGCGCATCATCGTGGGGATGGTCAGGTAGCCCGACCCAAAGACAACGGCGTTGGGAGGGGTAGCCACGGGCAGCATAAAGGCACAGGAAGCCGCCAGGGTGGTCGCCACCATCAGTCCGTAGGGGTGGACGCCAATGCTGAGGGCGAGGGCGGCCAGAATGGGCAGGAGCATGGAAGCCGTCGCCACGTTGGAGGTGATTTCGGTGAGGAAGTTGACGGCGGCGGTGAGGAGCAGGAGGAGGAGAAAAAAGGGCACCCGATCAAGGAGGCTCAGTTGGTGGCCAATCCAGCTGGCCAGCCCCGTATTTTTAAAACCCGCCGCTAGCGCCAGTCCCCCTCCGAAGAGCAAGAGGATGCCCCAGGGAATGTTTTCGGCACTGGTCCAGTCGAGCAAATGGTCTCCCGGCCGGTTTTTGGCGGGAATCAGAAAGAGCAACAGGGCGCCCGCAATGGCGATGACGGTATAGTTGATGCCCGGAATCCAGGCTTGTAGAAAATAGGAACGGGAGATCCAGGCCAGCGCTACCAGTACAAAAACGCCGAGCACCAGGGTCTCTTCGTAGCTCATCCGCCCCAGGGCCGCCAACTGGCGGCGAATCTCCCCACTGGCAGCCCCGGCGTTTTTTCCCTTGGGCAGGACAAAGGCAATTTTTACCAAATACCACCAGGCCAGCAGCAGTAGCAAACTGGCGATCGGCAAACCAAACCGCAGCCATTCGGCGAAGCCAATTTCGCGACCGTACAATTCGGCTACGACCCCAGTAAAGATGATATTGGTCGGCGTACCGATAATGGTGGCCATCCCCCCAATCGAACAGCCATAGGCGATGCCCAACATGCGGGCCGGCCCCAGCTGGCCTCCCGAACCCCCGGCGGCCCCCAGCGTTGACAGCAGCCGGGGCACGCCCGCCCCACGGGGCGACGGAAGACCC
>CALCCH010000512.1 GCA_937899855.1 uncultured Saprospirales bacterium
CGATACAGTTTGCGGTCCGAAGACACCTAGCGAGCCCACCCAAACGATGACGGATTACGAGACCCACGGCAGCGACATCTCCCACTACCTGGCCCAGATCCAATGGGACCGCATCGCCCAGCAGAATATCCATTTTGCCTTTGTCAAAGCCTCCGAAGGGGAAAGTTTACACGACTCCTTGTATTGCCACAATTGGGCGGAGCTTGCCCGAGTAGGCATCAAACGGGGGGCTTATCACTTTTTTCATCCCTCTCTCTCCATCGAAAAGCAGGTCCAAAATTTTTGCGAACAGGTAGACCTCCAGGCCGGAGATCTGCCGCCGGTACTCGACGTGGAGGTAACCGGTGGCCGCAGCGCCGCCAGTATCGTGGCCGGGGTGCGCTACTGGCTGACGGCCATCGAAGCGCATTATCAGATCCGGCCGATTCTTTATTCCAATTACAACTTCTACCGCCGCTACCTCGCCGAAGCCTTCCCCGACCACCCCGTTTGGATCGCCCGTTACAGCTCCCGCGTTCCCGACTTGCCCCGTGGCCAAAACTGGGCTTTTTGGCAGTATGGCAACCGTGGCCAGATCCAGGGGATCGACGGTGATGTCGATTTCAACGTCTTTCGAGGCAGTCGCAGTGACCTGGAAAAATTGTGCTTGAGACCCCACCCACCTACGCTACTCTCCTACAGATTCAACCAGTAATTCAGCTTGAAAACGAGGGCTCGATTGTCCTGCCGAAAGTCGGTGGTGGCGTAATTGCTCGTGTACACGATAAACAGGTCGGAGAGCGGATGGAAACGCCAGTTGAACCGGCCATTGATGTTGAAATTTTGCCTTTGGGTATTGTACTGTAGAAAAGCGGTAAGGAAAAGGCTGCGGTTGAGCGACCATTCGACCTTGGCCCCCAGCAAGCTAAAATCGGCACTGCCGAAGGGGCTGGGAAAGCGGTGGAGTTTTTGATAATTGTAGTCGATGCCCAGTACGAGAAACTGGAAGTGACGGTAGTTTAGAGCCCCGGAGAGCTCCAACTTGCGGCCGGTAAAGGTACCGCCGTAGTTGGCCTCCGCGCTGCCGTAAAAGGCATTGCGCTTGCCCGATTCGTAGCGCACCTTGAGACGGCGATTGTGGTAGGTGGCTTGGGGAAAGGCCTTGTTGAGGCCGTCGAGTTGGAAGGGAAAGAGCAGCAACTGGCTAAAGTCGATCACGCCCAGGCTCAGTTGGCCTTGGTTGAGCCAGCGGAGATGCCATTCCCAGCGGACTTTGTGTTCTTGGTAGCGAATTCGAGGATTGGCATACACTTGCATCTAGACCTCTCTGCCCCAAAAGTCGACCGTCGTGCTCCTACGGGGAAAAAAGCGGTAATAAGCGTGGACGCGGGTTTCGAGGTACGCTACCCGGATGCTGGTGTCCCGGGCTTCGTCGCTGTGGTACAGCCGGGGGACAAAGCCCATGTCCGGGAGGTAATCTTCTCCCACCGCATCGATCCCCGCAAATGCGCTAAAGGTCTTAGTCCGGTAGCGCACCTTACTGCTCCAGGCTAGGGGTTGTGCTCCGGCTTGTGGATTGGGATTGCTGCTCCAGTGGGCAAAAGCCTTTCCGGTCAACTTGCTGTCGGCCGAACGGTAGTCGAACTCCAGCCCACCGATCCGCGTGTAATCCTGCTGGTCCAGCTCAAAATCCTGTACCAATTGGCGGTTGCTCACGAAGGCAGTCAGGCTAGATCCCGAGAATAGGCTTTTCTGGATCAGGGCTACCAAGTAGTTTTGCCCCCGCATTTCCTCCACCGCATCTTCGCGGGTCTGGACGTTCATCAAGCCCACTTTCCAGGTTTTATCCAATTTACCGCTCAGTCGCCCTCCGAAGAGGATGGGAACGGGCTGCTGGTTGAGGCTGCCGATCCGACGGGAGAAAAAGGGACGGATTCGGCTATTGCCCAGGTGGCTAAACAGGTCGCTATTTTCCAAAAAGAACAAACGCCGCTCGGGGAAGAACAGCTCAAAGCGGTTGAGATTAATGACTTGCTGATCGACCTCAACCTGAGAGAAATCGGGGTTGACGGTGAGGTCGAGGTGGAGGGCTGATCCGATGCCGATTTTGGCATCCAAGCCGGCGAAGGCACGGGGGGGGGTACTGGCCTCGGGGCTGATTTTTTCGGCCTTCATCGCGGCGTAGGGCACGATGGCGATGTTGTGCTGGATGGGCGGCGGCGCTTGATCCCAGATCAGCTCGCCCATGAGGGTGAGGGTACTGAGGGTGTTGCCCCGATCGATGGGGGCCCAGGTAGATATCTCGTTGGGGCCGACGGCGTGCCGGGCAAAGTTGACGCGCCAGCGGCGTTGGTTTTTCTTAAAGCGGAGGGATTTGAAGGGAATGGCCATCTCTACCGACCAACCGTCGATCCGGCGGTAAACTTCCGCGTGCCAACGACTGTCCCAGGTCAGGTCGACTTCTTTGACACCGCCGTCCGGGATGATGCCATCGCGCTGGACACCGTAGGGATTGACCCCGAAGGCCAGGCCACTGGTGGCATCGCCAAAAGCATCGAGGTAGACATCGAAGGCATCGTTTTCGCCAAATTCGAAATCTCGTTTGAGTGACTGTACCACAAAGGAGCCGCCGTGGGGCAGTTGACAGTCGGCGGCGATGTAAAGGAAGCGATCGTCGAACAGGAGCCGGACCTGGGTTTGGTAGGTCGCCGGGCCGGAATTGGAAGGAAAATACCGTTGGAAGGTGGTGATCAGCTCGGCGGACTGCCAGGCATCTTCCTGAATGTGCCCGTCGATGAAGATGTGCTCACTAGTCGAGTGGATACTCGTCTGACCGTACTGAGCGTAAAGCGAGCATTGACCGAGGAGCAAGAGACAAAGTCCTTTGAACAGACTTGAGGATCGAATCTTCAAAAACGGTTTTCGATTTGGATTGTTACCAGCAGTACCACCCCTCTCATCGGAGCCTTCCTCCACGGCCCCCTAAGCTTGAGATCAGCCCCGGCTGGCGGCGGTAGCCCTAGAACGGAGCAAGGGCCATCGCGGCGGAGCGGATCGTGATTGGGGGGAAATTACTCGGAAGATCACGAGCGAGGCGGTTTGTGGCTCGGTATTTATACATAATGATTTTAGCAAAAATGACGCCAATGAAGAAAAATAATTTCAGGTATTTCTTAACTTTCACCGTATGAGCGAAGGGATCATTCAGCGCAGTGAATCTTTTGTGCAAGAATTGCTGGGGCGAGAACTACAGGCGGCCCATCACTTCCACAACTGGATCCATACCAACGAGGTGCGTCAGCAAGCCCTGACCATTGGTCGCCGGGTGGGGCTGTCGGCGGCCGATTTGGAGGTACTCGAACTGGCGGCCCTCTTCCACGACGTGGGCTACATCGAGGCCTACGACGGCCACGAAGCCGTCAGCCAAGGCATCGCCGAGCGCTTCCTGATCGAGCAGGGCTACCCCGAAGCCCGCTGCCAACGCATCACCGCTGCCATCGCCGCCACCCGCTACGACTGCGAACCCCGCAATCCCCTCGAAGCCATCCTCCGCGATGCCGACCTCAGCAACCTGGCGAGTGAGCAATACCTGGACAAGCTCGCCCTCCTCCGCGCCGAATGGGAACACTTCCGGGGGGAGGTGTACGACGCCGAAGAATGGCGCAAACTCACCCGCCGCTTTTTCAAAAACCACCAATACCACACCTCGGTAGCCCGCGACTTGTTTGGCCCGGGCAAACGCGCTAATTTTGACCGGATGAAATCGCCCGATAAGAAGACCAAGAAAAATAAAAAGAAGAAGACCCCGGATCGCGACTTGATCCCCCTAGCGGACAGCAAAAGCGTTCAGGTCATGTTTAAGACGGCCTCGCGCAATCACATTGACCTCACCAACCTGGCCGACAACAAGGCCAACATCATGCTCAGCATCAACGCGATCATCATTACCATCACCATTCCACTAATGCCCACCTACCTCGAACAGGACATGACCCTACTGATTCCCGCGACCACCCTGCTGCTGACCTGCGTCGTTTCGGTGATTTTCGCCACGCTGGCCACCCGGCCCATCAGCATGAAAGGCGTGACTTCCGCCGAGCAAATCCGGTCGGGGAAGAGCAATCTGTTTTTCTTCGGCAATTTTTACCGCATGAATATTCAGGAATACACGACGGGCATGAAGGAGGTCATCAATAACGAAGAGGTACTGGAGGATTCCGCCATCCGCGACTTGTACTTCCTCGGAGCGGCCCTGGGCAACAAGTACAAGCTGCTGCGCAACTGCTACACCATTTTTATGGTGGGCATCACCAGTACGGTACTGATCTTCGCCCTGATCAAAATGCTCAACGGGGTTTAGGAGGGATCCGGTTCACCCCCCCTAATCCACGAATGATCCTAGAGGTCGAGCAAGAGGCTGACCGGATCTTCCAACAGTTTTTTCACCTTTACCAAGAACGTTACCGAGCTGCTGCCGTCGATCACGCGGTGATCGTAGGAGAGGGCGAGGTACAGCATGGGGCGAATTTCGACCTGACCGGCCACGGCTACGGGTCGTTGTTGGATGGTGTGCATCCCCAGGATGGCCGACTGGGGCTCGTTGAGGATGGGGGTACTCATCATGGAGCCAAAGACGCCCCCGTTGGTAATCGTAAAGGTTCCTCCGCTCATTTCCTCCAGGCTGAGGGTACCGTTACGGGCTTTACCGGCCAATTCCTTGATTTTGTATTCGATCTCGTGGAATCCGAGGGACTCGACGTTGTGGACGGGCGGGACGACCAGTCCGTTGGGGGTGGAGATGGCGATGGAAATGTCGGCGTAGTCGTGGTAGACGAGGTAGTCCTCCCCTTCGAGTTGGGCGTTGACCTCCGGCATTTCCATGAGGATTTTGGCGCAGGCCTTGGCGAAGAGGGACATAAAGCCCAGCTTGATGCCATACTTCTCTACGAAGCGTTCTTGGTATTTTTTGCGTAGGGCCATGATGGCACTGAGGTCCACCTCGTTGAAGGTGGTGAGCATGGCGGTGCCGTTTTTGGCCGATACCAGGCGTCGGGCGATGGTCCGACGCATCCGGCTCATCTTTTTGCGTTCGCTGTTGCGGCTAAAGTGGGCACTGGGGCTGCTGACCACGGGCGCCGGTGCTTCGGGAGCGGGTGGCGCGGGGGCCGCCGGTGTTGGGGCGGCGGGTCGGGCGGCTGCTTCGAGGGCATCGGCTTTGGTGATTCGACCGTCCCGACCGCTGCCTTGGACCTCCTCGGGGCGAATGCCATTTTCCTGGAGGATTTTGCCGGCGGCGGGGGAGGGATGCCCCGTGGCGTAGCTGGTGGTGGCGGGGGCAGGCTCCTGGGCCGCTACGGGCTCGGTGGCGGGGGGAGTGCTTTCTGCAGTGGTGGCGGGAGCCGTGGGGGTACTGGCTTCCGCACCAGCCGTTACACTCGTATCGATCTTAGCCACCAGCGCACCGATTTCCAAATCGTCGTCTTCCTTGGCCACGTGGATGATTTTACCAGCGGCTTCGGCGGGAAATTCTAGGGTGGCCTTGTCGGATTCAAATTCGCAGATGGGCTCGTCCAATTCTACGTAATCTCCGTCTGCTTTCAGCCATTGCGACAGGGTGACTTCAGTGATGGATTCCCCGATGGTGGGCACCCGCATTTCAACGATACTCATTGGTTTGGTTTTTTAAGATTTGCCGTGTTTTTGTCTGCTCCAAATTTAGAACAAATTATTGATTTTTCAGCTTTTGATAGGCAAAGCGGTAAATTCTCCCCGGTCCGTCGCGACCCTCGTTGGAGACGTAAAGCGTTCCGTCCTCCTCAAAGGCCAAACCCTCGGGTTGGGGATGGATGCGCTTGTCCAATTTTTCGAGGTGCAAGAGCTGGCCCCGTGGGGACACAACGAACAAAACCTTACCCTTGGAAGAACTGACGTAATAGTTGCCGGTATGGGGATGAATCGCAATGGCCGAGGGATAACACTTGAGTTTTTCGGGATTGCTTTCTTTAATCTCCCCATCTTTATCAACCTTTAGGAGGGGGGGATGGTTTTTGAAGTACTCCAAAATATCCTCCCGGTTGATCGCCATCACGGGAACGGTGTCGAGCTGGTGGGTTTGGAGGGGAAAACGGTAGACCGCCCGGGTAAAGCGCTTTTGGTCCGATGGGTCCGAATTATCCGTTTGAGGTTCCCCCTTGCAGGCCAGGAGCAGGGCGTGCTGTCGGCGGTCGTAAGCCAAACCCTCCACGTCGTATTCCTTGGTGAGGGGCGTACTGTACTTGACGACGCTCTGCTCGGCGTGGCCAAATTTTTTGATGTGGTAAATCTTGCTCGAACTCTTGACGATGTATACGTCTTCTCCCACTACTTCAATCCCTTCGTAATCTCCGTCCTTGCCAAACGACAATTCGCGCAACACCTCCCCGCTGTCCTTGTCGATAAAGAATACGATCCCCTGTTCGTCCTGAATGACCGCCAATTGGTCGAGCGGGGTTCCGGTGAGGGAGAGGCCCGAAATTTCGACCAGTTTCTCGGGCAGTTCGAAGGTTTGTTCGGGCTGATTCATCCGGTAGGGGAAGTGATAATTTTCTGATCCACTGACGGAAACGGCAGTGGGAACCTGGGGCTGGGCCAGGGCGGTGGAGCCGGGCAGCAGTAGGCCAAAAGTACTGAGGAGGAGGGGTAGTATGAGGGAGGGAACGGAGTGGAGCGGTGATTTTTTCATATTTCCAATAACGTTGAACGAGCGGGCGTGTTGCACAAAGCCCGCAAAAGCTAGGGATGCCAGGGGGCTCAGGACTGGAGTACTTCGATCCGTTGGTGGAAGCGGTACATCGGGCTGTGGGCGTAGAGCGCTTGGTAGAGCTGGAGGGCCTCCCGTCGGTAGCTTGCGGCTGGGGTTTCGATTTGGTACAGTTCGAAAAGGATGTCGGCGCGTTCGGCGGAGTCGAGGTCGGTGTCGAGGAGGGGCAGGAGGATGGCGTGGGCTGCCTCGGAATCGTTTTCTGCCGCCCGGAGCCGCGCCCGGAGCAGCCGCGCCTGGAACAGCAGCTCGGGGTTGCCCAATTTTTCGGCAATTTGATTGCACTCCGGCTGGAGTTCGCGGACGTCATCGAGCTTGGCCATGCGGAGCAGGACCTCGCTTTTTTCCACTAAGCTAAAGCCGAGTACGAGCTGATTTTTGATCCGCCTAGCAATGTCGATGGCCCGATCGTAATAGTGAATGGCCTGGGGATGATCCGCCAAAAAGGTGTAGAGGTCCCCCAAATTGTTGACCACCTTGGCGACGCCCTTTTGGTAGTTGAGCTCTTCGCTGAGCTGTAGGGCGCGCTCCAAATAATCCCGAGCCAAATCGAATTCCCCTTCGATGACCCGCAGTTCTCCGAGTAGACTCAGGGCGATGGCGATCCCCTGTTTGTCCCCCATTTCTTCACAAATCTTGAGGTCGGTCAAAAAGTTTTCCAGGGCCGCCGCATAATCCCCCTGCTGCTGGTAAACGCTGCCCATACAGCCGATCGCGATGGCGGTGAGTTGCTTATTGCCCAATTCCTCGCTGTAGGTCAGCCCCTTTTCGTAATAGTGCAGGGCATCGGCGTAGTCGCCCTTTTCGAAGTACACGATACCCAGGTTGGTATACAAGGTGGCCAGGCCCGGTTTGTCGTTCCGGCTTTCAAAGACCACCAACTCATCGAGCAGGCACTGGATGCCGGCCTCGTAAGCTCCCCGATTCATGTAAGCCAAGCCCTGGTGCGCCACGATGCTGGCCGGCGAATTGGGCAGGCGGTGCTGGCGACTGAGTGCCAGGCTCTTTTCGTAGTAGTCGTTGGCCAAAGAATAGGCCCCCTGGCGGAAGTACAGATGACCCAGATTGCCGTAGATCTTGGCAATGCCCAATAGGTTGTCGATGTTTTCAAAAATCTCCTGCGCCAACTCAAAGTACTGATGGGCCTGGGTGTAACTCCCCCGCAGCATACTCAGCCGCCCAATCCGGTTGTAGGCCCTTCCGTTCAGGAGTTGGTCTTCGATTTTCTGGGCGAGTTGGAGGGCTTTTTGGAGGCTCGCCTCGCAGGCTTCCCACTCGCCAATCAGCTCCAGCACCTTGGCCTGTTGGAGGATGATCCGCGCGCGTTCGGCGGGATCGTGGATCCGCGGGATCAGCTTTTGATAAAATTGGAGGGCAGCGCTGTTCTGAAAGTTTTCCTGAGCGTGGTGCGCGGCCTTTTCCAGGTATTCCCGCGTTTTTTCCCCCCGCTGCGCCTGCTCGTAGTGAAAGGCCAGGTCGACGTACTTTTCCGGCAAATTGTTGGCGTACAAGCGCTCGATGGCCTCGGCAATCAAGCCGTGGAGTTCGCGGAGGCGGGCCCCCATCTGCATGCTATACACCGCCTCGCGGAGGAGCGAATGTCGAAAAATATAGCGCAATTCGTTCATCGCCAACCAAATCTGCACCTTCTCGGCCGACTGGATCTGCTCGCGGAGCACGGTGGCGCTGTTGCCATTGTATTTGGAAAACTCTTTGTTCCCCTTCATGATTTCGGTCAGAATGGGAATGTCGAACTCCCGGCCGATCACCGCGGCGGCCTTTACCGTCTCCTTGACCAAGGTCGACAGGCGGTCGATGCGCGCCATCAGTACGGCATTGATCGAGCCCGATACCTTGATGTTGGCATCTATGATGGTCCACTTGCCTTCTTCTTTTTTGAGCAATTGGCTCTCGGTAAAGTATTCGAGGACCTGTTCGAGGTAAAAGGGATTGCCGTTGGTGGTCCGCTGGAGCAACTGGAGCAATTCGATGCTGAGGGGGGCGCCCAAGCGGGCCTCGGCAAAGGTGCGGAGGCTGTGGGTATCGAGGATATTGAGGTCGATTTCCAGACGGGGAATGCGGTTGCGCTCCAGGAGTTCGGGTTCGAAGAGCAGGGGCTTGCTGCCGTCGTCCAGGTAGCGGGAGGTGATGAGCAGCAAAATGGGATAGGCGAGGATGCGCTGGATAAAGTTTTTCAAAAATTCGCGCGAGCTGTTGTCGAACCAGTGTCCATCTTCGAGTTCGATGACGACGGGTTGGAGCAGGGATTCGCCGATGAAGAGGGCCGAGAGGGCGGCCAGGGTATTTTGGTAGCGCCCCTTGGCATCGAGCTGGCTCCACAGCGAATCGGCGTAGGGAATGCCGATCAGGGCGGCCAGAATGGGTTGGGTGCGTTGTAACTCCTTGTGGATCTGTTGAGCATCGGGCTGTTGGATCGTTGCGAGGCGCTGGAGTAGGTAGTCGTGCTGCCGTTCGAAATGCTCGCGTTTGAGCTTACTGGAGAGGTCCTGCGACTGCTGGAAGTAATCCTTTAAAAAACCGGTAAAGGGATTGAAGGGCTTGCGGAGGATTTGATCGGCGGGGCAGGTAAACCAATTGATCTGGTGCTGGGATTGGAGGGCTTTTTTGGTCTCGTAAGCCAGCCGGCTCTTGCCGATGCCCGCCTCGCCGTAGAGGCAGACGATGCCGGCGAAGCGTCGGTCGAAAATGGGCTGGGCAAAACCGGTGAGCAGTTCGCGTTCTTCGCGGCGGCCCACCATTTGTCCGGTAAAGGCGGTAGTACCTTCCTGGCTGCGTCCTTCCAATTCGTAGGTGGGAATGTTGCCGCGGATGCCCTTGTAGCGGGTATCGCCGATCGGGGCAAAGCTAAAATTGCGGACCCGCGCCACTTCTTCATCCACCCGAATGTGCCCCCAATCCGCCTGCGTCATCAGGCGTGCCGCCAGGTTGACCCGGTTGCCCACCGCGGCGTACTGGCTGCGTTCGATCCCTCCCACGAGCCCGGTAAAGGCCAAACCCGAGGAGATGCCGGCCCGAAATTGAAGGGGGCTGCTCTGGCGCAGTCCCGCCGTTTCTTCCTGTAGGGCGGTGACGAACTCCAGGGCCCGGTCGATATTGTTTTCGTAAGACACCGGCGCCCCAAAAAAGATGACCATCATGCCCCCCTTGTCGCCAAAGTCGATTTCTTTAAAGTAGCCCGAAAACTTGTCGACCAGGTCGAGTACCGGCCCGGCGAAGCGGTCGAGGGCATCGTGATTGTCGACGCCGATAAAGGTGATGAAGAGCGAGATGACCTGGCGGAATTCTCCCCGTTCGTCAAAGTTGAGGATGGCGGGGGGATAAAACTCGGCGAGCAGCTTGGCCTCGCGGGCGCGTTGCGCCAAGTCGGGATAGGAGGGGAGGAGGGGGGGCGTCGATGGCGGCAATTTTTCGATCAATCGGTAATATTTTTCCCGTACCACCTGAACCACGGGGGCTTTTTCCGAGTTAATCCGTCCGTACAGGTGCTGATCAAATATAATTCCCCGCTCCGCGTCGACCTCGTCGGCTTGGGTGGGATTGTCGATGGCGGGGCCGCGGAAGTAAAACGCTTTGAGTTGCCGCCCCACAATTCCCCACTGTACAGCGCCGTAGGACAAGCGAATTTTGATGCCGATGCGAAAGTCGCCAAACCGGGTTTTTTTCAAGCCTTCCTCGTTAAAGTACGCTTCGAGGGCTTGCCCCGCTTGCAGGAGCATCCGCGCGTCGACTCCGGGCGTTCCTTCGGGAAAAATGGCGGTGATGGCATCGCCCGCGAAATAGGGAATAAAGCCGTTGTGCCGGTAGACGTGCTCCACCATGGAGCCAAAAATGCTGTTGAGGATGAGGGAAAGTTCTTCGGCGCCGTCGGTCCCCTTACTCATCAGCGTCTCGGTAAGGGGGGTAAAACCCGAAAGGTCGATGTACATCGTATAGGCCGAGAATTGCCCCACGGTGCGCCCCTGGAGATACTGTTGTTGAATAAACTTTGGAATAAGGTTACTAACTTCCGCCATGCAACTCGGGTTAAGTAGTTCGCTGAGAGGATCAAGATGACCCTAATGTCATCCAGCTGACCCTCTCCATTTGTCCCTCAGCGGGAAAATTACAAAATTCTACCCCCTAATGCCTCAGAAAACGCGCCGAAATTTCTGGTGCCACCGACGAGCTCACAAAAATAGGGGGCGAGGTGCAACGAATCCGAGCGTTCGGAGTAAGCCTAAAGGCGACCATTAATCCGTACCGTACCGCTGGAAAGCAGGATACTGCCTTCCTACCGTTTTTAAAATTTTTACCCGATGAAGCAGCTTTGGCTCACGATTTTGATGATCTACGTATGGGGAAATGGCTTGGCCCAGTTGGCCCCCCAAAAAGTGCTGACCGCTCCGCGGATCGACGAAACCATCCGCATCGATGCCGTCCTGGATGAGGCCATCTGGCAAAACGCCAGCCCCGTCGGCAGCTTTACCCAGCTCGAACCCGCCCCCGGCCAGCCCTCCCGTCAGGAAGTTTCCGTCCGCATCGCCTACGACGACAAAGCCCTCTACATCGGTGCCGAACTCTTCGACAGCGCCCCCGATAGCATCATGCGCCAGTTTACCGAACGCGACCAGATTGGAGTGGTCGACTATTTTGGACTCCTGATCGATGCTTACCAGGATGGTCAAAATGGCCTGGGCTTTTTTGTGACGGCCTCCGGGGTACAGGTCGACATCAAATATTCGGCCGCCGCGTCCGGTGGAGGGGGTGGCCTGGCCATCCTGAGGGGCGATCGCAATTGGGACGCCGTTTGGGACAGCCAGACCCGAATTACGGATCGGGGCTGGGTGGTCGAACTCAAGATCCCCTACTCCGCCCTCCGCTTTCCCAACGTCGAGGAGCAGCGCTGGAACCTCAACTTCGCCCGGATGATCCGTCGCTACCGCGAGCAGTCGTTTTGGAATGAGGTCAAACCCGAAGAGGCGGGCCTGCTCCGCCAGTCGGGCGAGCTGGTGGGCATCCGCGAGATCTTCTCTCCGGTGCGGCTATCGGCGACGCCCTTCGTGGCGGCCTACGCCGAAAATTACTACGACCGCAACGAGAATCCGCGTAGCAGTTGGGTGCGTTCCATCAGCGGGGGGATGGACATCAAGTACGGGATCAACGATGCCTTTACCCTCGACGTGACCCTCATCCCCGATTTTGGGGAAGCCCGTTCCGACAATCAGGTACTCAACCTGTCGCCCTTTGAGGTGCGTTTTGACGAAAACCGTCCCTTTTTTACCGAGGGCATCGAATTGTTTAACAAGGGCAATCTGTTCTATTCCCGTCGGATTGGGGGCCGTCCCCTCCGTGCGGGGGAGGTGGAAGACCAACTGGCCACCGAGTTGGATGCCAATGGGGAGGAGGTGGTCCTGGAAGAAATCGTATCCAATCCTCAGATCACTCAATTGATCAATGCTTCTAAGGTATCGGGACGAACGGTCAAGGGCCTGGGCCTGGGGGTGTTCAACGCGACGGCGGCGCAGACCAATGCGCTGATTCGGAATCTGGAGACCGGAGCGGAACGGGAGTGGCAAACCAGTCCGCTTACGAATTACAACGTGCTGGTACTTGACCAAAACCTCAAGTACAACTCCTTCGTCACGCTGATCAACACCAACGTGATGCGCAGCGGTGCCACCTACGACGCCAACGTGACCGGGCTGACTTTTGATTTGAAGAATCGGGCCAATTCCTATTCCCTGAGTGGCAAGGGGGCACTGAGTCAATTGTACCATCCCGACAGCCTGGTACTGGGGCACGAGGCTTCACTCAGCTTTGGTAAAACCAGCGGTCAGTTCAATTATCGGCTGGGGTACAACGAGGAGAGCGACCGCTACGACCGCAACGACTTGGGCTTGATCTTTGCCAACAACGAACGCCTGATCTGGGGCAATGCCGAGTACAATATTTTTCAACCCTTTGGCCCCTTCAACTACGCCAATTTTGAAGTGTACGCCGAGTACAGCCGCCTGTACTTTCCCAACCAGTTTTCCCGTACCGGGGTCAATCTATCGGCTAATGCCCAGACCCGCGATTTTATCAACTTTGGCGTCTTTGCCTATTTCCAGCCGGTGGCGGAGTTCGACTATTTTGAGCCCCGGCGAGAAGATTTTAGTCGCTACTACCGCCTACCGACCTTTAGCAACTGGGGGGGCTATATCTCCACGGATTACCGCAAGCGTTTGGCGATCGACGTCAGCGCCTACTACGGCTTTGTGCAGCAGGAGGGGCGGTCTTTTGTGGGCCTGCGCGTGTCGCCGCGCTTTCGGGCCACGGATAAGCTGTTTTTGCGCTTACAATTGCGCGCCAGCTGGGATTTTCGCGACGAGGGCTACGTCAACGATTGGGAGTACGAGCAAGATGGGCAGCCCCGCTCCGAAATCATCTTTGGCCAACGCGATGTCCAGCGACTCATCAGCCAAGTCAACGTCAATTACAACTTTACCAACAACATGACGATTTCCTTCCGGCTCAACCACAACTGGACCTCGGTGGCCTACGAACGCTTTGGTACGCTGGGGGAGGACGGCGCGCTTTATCCCACGGATTACGGGGCGTTTCACGATACCAATTTCAACGCCTTCAATATTGATACGATCTACCGTTGGCGCTTTGCACCCGGTAGTGACCTCTTTTTCATTTGGAAAAACAGCATTCTCGAAAGCGCCGAGATTGAGCGGATCGGCTACGGGAAAAATTTTGATCGCTTGTTGGAACTGCCCCAGACCAACAGATATTCCCTCAACGCCGTATATTATCTGGAATACCTAAACATTGTGCAAGGTTCTTGAGGCAACGATTCCCAAAATTGCCTATTTTACCGCGTGGGAGCGAAAAGCCGTTCCGTAATTTCAGAAACCAGATACTCAATGAAAAAGACCTATTCCCCTCCGGTACTGCGTAGGCTGTACTGTTTTATTTTCACGATCGCCATGATACCCATCTCCGAAGCTCAAGAAAATCTGTCCTACCAAATGCCCGATCCGGCCATTGCGGGCCTGATGGACGCCGTCCCTACCCCCCTGGCCAGCATCAGTCCTGACGGTAGCCGCATGCTGATGTTGTACCGTCCTAACTTGCCGGGGATCGACGAGGTATCGCAGGAAGAACTGCGGCTGGCCGGCATCCGGATCAATCCGCGGACCAACAGTTCGAGCCGCGCCTATTACTACAACAACCTCAAGGTCCGCCCCGTTGGCGAGGACGAAGAGCGAGCAATTACCGGCCTGCCCGAGCAGCGCAAGATTGAAAACGTCAGTTGGGCACCCGATGGCTCCAAAGTCGCCTTTACCCTCACCCAACAGGACGGTCTCGAACTCTGGGTGGCCGACATGGAAACCCTCCGGGCCCGGCGGCTGAGTCAGGCCACCATCAACGATGCCATGCCCGGTATGCCCTACCGCTGGTTTTCGGACAGTGGCAACCTCATTTTTAAGATGGTTCCCACCGGTCGGGGAGGCGTCCCTCAGGACAATCGCATTCCCCAGGGGCCGGTCATCCAAGAAAACCTGGGGCAATCGGCACCGGTGCGCACCTATCAGGATTTGCTTAAAAATGCGCACGACGAAGCCCTATTCGAATATTACACCACTTCCCAATTGGTGGTAGTCAACCTGGCGACCGGCGAATACATGGACTTCGCCAAACCCGCCATCATCGATAACTTTGGCCCCTCACCGGATGGAAAATACGTCATGGTACTCACTCGGGTCAAGCCCTTTTCCTACATCGTTCCCCGTTCGCGTTTTGCCTTTACCCTCGATATCTACGATCGCATTGGGCGAAAAGTGCGCGAAGTAGCCAAGGCTCCCGTCGCTGAAAATATTCCCAAGGGATTCGGAGCGGTTAGCACGGGCCCCCGTTCTTTCTCTTGGCGGTCGGACGTACCGGCCACCCTGGTGTGGGTAGAGGCCCAGGATGGTGGTGATCCCAAACGGGAGGCGGCCATCCGCGATCGGATGTACACCCTGGAGGCGCCCTTTGATGCCGAAAAGCCCAGTCCGGGAATCGAATTCAAGTTGCGTTACGGGGGCGTGACCTGGGGCAAGGGCGATTTGGCCATCTGCTACGAGTGGTGGTGGGCCAATCGGCAAATTGTGACCAGTACCTGGCAGCCCGACCAACCCACGGCCGGTAAGCAGACGCTTTTTGACCGCTCCTGGGAAGACCGCTACAACGATCCAGGCAACTTTGAAACCCAGGCCAATGCTTACGGGCGTCGGGTGCTGCTGATGGAGGACGAGGGCAAGCGCCTTTACCTCACCGGGCAGGGGGCTTCGCCGGAAGGCAACCGTCCTTTTATCGACCAGTACGATTTGGGCAAGCGCAAAAGCAAGCGGCTGTGGCGTTCCGAGGCCCCGTATTACGAAAGACCCCTGCGGCTGCTCGACGTAGCGGAAGGCACCGTGATCACCCGGCGGGAGTCGACCGAAGAACCGCCCAATTACCTGCTGCGCAATATCAAAAACAATAAGGTCGAACAGATCACCAATTTTTCCAATCCCTACATAGCCCTCAAGGGGATCAAAAAGGAATTGGTCAAGTACCAGCGTGCCGACGGGGTCGAACTGACCGGGACCCTTTACTTACCAAGCGGTTACGATGCCCAGCGCGACGGTCGGCTACCGGTGCTGATGTGGGCCTATCCCAAGGAATTTAAAAGCGCCGATGCGGCGGGGCAAGTGACCGACTCTCCCTACGAGTTTATCCGGCTCGGTTGGTGGTCGCCCCTATTCTGGGTGACGCAGGGCTACGCCGTTTTTGACGATTTTGGTATGCCCATTATTGGCGAAGGGGAGGAAGAACCCAACGAGACCTTTGTGGAACAGCTCCGCTCCGGAGCCGAGGCCGCCGCGCAGAAGCTACACGACCTCGGTGTGGCCGACACCAGCAGGCTAGCGGTGGGAGGCCACTCCTACGGGGCGTTTATGACGGCCAATCTGCTGGCGCACACCGATCTGTTTGCCGCCGGCATTGCTCGTAGTGGGGCCTACAATCGTACCTTGACGCCCTTTGGCTTTCAGTCGGAGGAGCGCAGCTTTTGGGAAAGCCCCGAGACCTATTTTCGGATGTCGCCCTTTATGGCTGCTGACCAAATCAAAGCGCCCCTGCTGATGATTCACGGGGAGGCCGACAACAATTCGGGGACCTTCCCCATGCAAAGCGAACGAATGTACGGTGCCCTCAAGGGCCACGGTGCGACGGTGCGTTTGGTGATGTTGCCCCACGAAAGCCACAGCTATCGGGCGCGCGAATCCGTGATGCACATGCTGTGGGAGATGTCGGCTTGGCTCGATGAGTACGTCAAGGGCAAGCAGCCTTAGGCGCAGCGGTTTTCTGGCACTGGTTTGGTAGTATACGGTAAGACCCCAAGAGTAAAACCAGCATTTAAACTCAAAAATGTCCGTAGCCAACAAAATTATTGTTAGCTCCACGCTCGTGGCGCTCCTGGCCGCTTTTGCCGGGTTTCTGGCCTGGAAAAACATGCGTTCGATTCGCGGGGTGTACACGACCAAGGTCGCCGCCTACCACGAAATCAGTCGCGACATCTCCAGGACGCAGGTCCATATTACCCAACTTATTTCAAACGGCTCCGAGGCTTCCCCAGGGGAGCTCGCTCGTCGCGAGGTGCGGTCCGCTCCGGCTTACGCTGGCCTTCGGGAAGCGCTGGATCGCTACGGCGCGCGGGTTCCGGCGGGGGAGGGAAGGGACTGGCGGCCCGCGGTGGAAGCTTATTTTGGCTATCTCGAAGCCACGGAAACGGCCTGGGAAGCCTCCGTCTGGCGAGAGCGGAGTCCGACACTCGTGACCGCCTTGGAGGCGCTGCGGGACTGGGATTACTCCGAATGT
>CALCCH010000513.1 GCA_937899855.1 uncultured Saprospirales bacterium
CAACCCAGAGGCCCTCTCCACTCCCGTTTGGATTGGGGAGGGCCGAAAGTCCACGCATGTCCGACTTGGGGGCTCCCGAGGCATCCGTCCATCCGACTTCCCAGTTGGGGTCGGGGCCGTCGATACGGCGATAGATGATGGCGGTACCGCCTTCCGAGGAGCTAGCGTAAAGCTGGCCATTGACAATGCTAAAGCCGGTGATGCGGAAATTGGGGGGGACCGTCAGCTCAGGAGTACCATTCCAGTTAAACTTTCCGGGCTTGTTGGGATTGTATTGGGCCCGGCCGATTCCGAGGCCACGCAGACCGAAGAAGAGGAACTGTCGCCCCGTGACGCCATCGGTGTGGACCGCAGCGGCCCGGATGCTAACGACACTGTTGGCATTGGGTACAACGATCTCTTCGTGCCACTGGCCAATATTGTCATCGAGCACGTAGGCCCGCAATTGGCTTACGTGGGTGGGAAAGGCTACGAGCAGGCGGTCGTCGACGGCCCTGCCCCGATAGTCCCGGGTAAAGTGGAGCACTCCCAGGAAATCCGTTCGCAAGCAATCAGGCATTTCGAGCGATTCTTGCCAATCGGCGTTGGGGCCGTCCAACTCGAAGACTTGGGTGCCGGTGACCAGGCCATTGTTAAAAATGGACTGATCGCTTTCCTGCCAGTAGCTATTAGCGGCGTAGATTTTACCATTGTGGGGAATGAGGTACATGATTTCGGTTCCACCGAGGTACTCCCCGTTATCGTCGATTTGACCGGCAGAGAAGTTAGGGGACCAGTGGGATTCGTTTTGGGCAAAGCTTGCCATGGCAATTAGCAGGATGCCAATTCCTGTAAAGATTGGTTTCATGATGGATAATTAGGTCTTTTAATGTAAGTTTTCAGTTGGACTAGCGGAAGTCATCAGGGTTTAATGGTGGATGGTAGGAGTCGACGCTGTGGTTTTTCCCGGAAGAGCAAGGACGCATCCGCCGCTCGCATTTCGTTTATCAGGAGTAAGCTAGGCTCCAATCCCCGCTGGGAGGGGAGCGTCACGAAAACCACATAAAATGCGTACACTCCTTCTGCTCCTCGTTTTATTCCTCGGTGGTGTGGTACTGGAATCCTGTTGTAACGATCCGGATGAATGTTTTGACCTTGCGGCCCTGACCCTCAAAAATGTGGACCTTGACAACTACCTGCGGCTGTCCCCCAGCGATAGCATTGCGGTAGATCAGTTTGCCATCTGGATTGATGGGCAGACCGTGGACCGGGCCTGCGCCTGGTTCCCACGCGGTGGCAGCAGCCTTTACGCGGTGGGTTGCGATGATCCCCTCGCCCTGATTCAGGACGCGGTCGTCGACGTCTCGATCCGCAGCAACGAGGATTTGAGTCCTAGTTATCCCGCGGGTAGCGAGTTGAAATCCCTGTTTCGATCCGCTAGCATCGATCGGAGTTGCTGGCGCACCTGCGCTTCGGATCCGCTTTGTTTTCGCGATTTGTCCCTCACAGAAAACCAGGCCGGGGCTGAGGCTTTGGTCAACGTAATGGCCGAGTTTACCTACCTCCGGGATCAGGGGCGAACGGGGGCGGATACCTGGTATCTCCTGGTTCTGCAAACGGAAGAAGCCGTGCTAACCCAAGTGCAGCAATTTCAATTTCGGATCGAATTTGCTAGCGGGACGGTGTGGGAACTGGAAACCGATAAGGTGGTACTGCGTTGAAGCAGTCCGGTACTTTCTTCGTATTTTTGGCTGATTCACTGCGAACCGTTTCCGTAGTGATCTATCCATTGTCAACCAATACCAAACAAACCCCAACGGATGAACAGCAAGATGACCACCCTGTGTACGGGTATTGCCCTCGGGCTACTGGCCTGTGGTGCACCCACCAGCTCCAACGATTCCACCAGCCCCCCATCTTCCGACAGCATTCCCCACCAAACGGCTACGACCCCCGTAGATACTACGCCCGCTGGTCCTCCCAGTCTCCTGGTCTGGGTGGATCAATTAAACGCCCGCGAGCAGCCCAATCTCAAGAGTCCCGTCCTGGTCCAATTTCGGGAGGGGGAATCCGTACGGCCGACGGGTGAGCGGAGCAATTTTACGGAACGCATCGAGTTGCGTGGGCAGTCCTTTGAGGAGCCCTGGCTGGAGGTAGCGATCAACGATGGTCGAACCGCGTGGGTTTTTGCGGGGGGCTTGCGGCGTCCCGGTGAGGTCAAAGGCCCTTCGATTTTACCGACTACCCAGCTGGACTATACCCACTTCGGGAGTTTTGACTTGACCACCTGGAAGCGGGTGGCCCGGCGGGATGAGGGCGAGGAGGAAGTGGACGTCCTTACCGAAGTGTACGAAAAGGAGGGACGTCAGCTTGAAGTTTCGCTGGCCGAACGGGGCGAATTTTACTATGGCTGGTCTTACGCCCTCCGCGATGCCAAGGGAGAACTGCTCAAGCAGCGCCGACTGGAATTTACGGCCGATACGGACTTCAATGAGCTCAGCGAGACGGTAGTGGATTATACCGTACAGCCGCCGCGGGAGTACCGCCGCGTCCAGACCCTGTCGCAGCACTTTTCCCAACTGCCAACCAAGCCAGATCGCGCCACCGGCGAGTGGACGGTCAAATCGCGGGAGGAATACCGCAGTGAGCCAGCTCCGACCGCTGCCCAGTTTACGGCGATGGCCGCTGCTGATTGTCGGGAGCAGTGGACCAACGATCGTTCCTGCGCCTGCGACTTCAAGTCTCGGTTGGTGGGTCAGGACCTGGCCCTCTTCAGCTCCGATATGGAGCAATCCGCCTGCGTGAGCATCAACGGGCGGGCGGAATTCCTGAGCGATCGCCAAACGGATGGGGTCAAGCAGCTAAAGGCCCTGGCCCAAGCGGAGCATTGGATTACGCTACCGGCCCGTGGCCCGATACGCTATTTTGGCCAGCCACTGTCCCACTATGGATACGAAGAGGAGCGCGACTTATTGATCGATGTGCTGCTGGCTACGGGGCGGGAGTACGATCGGATTCCCATCGACAATCAAGCGGAGGGCATGGCCGTTCGCGAGGTCCGCGATCTGGCCCAGGATGCGCTCGATCGGGTCAAAGCGCTGCGGGCGAAGGGCTTGGGCGAGTCCCTCTCCCACCTGCAATACGTCAATGAGCGAAATGAGGTATAGCTGCGCACGAGGAGAACGACCAATTACGAGGGGGAGGCCAATGTGTACGAGGGGGAGCTGATCCTAAAGGCTAAGGGGGGAACGGCCGTTTTGGATCGGCGAGCGATAGGCGGGACCTGAGGTTGTTAAAAACGAATGACTTCTATATCGAGTTACGAGCAAAATCCCTTAGATGCCAGCCAATATCCCCGAGCAGCTTCACGACTTGAGTACCTACTACTTCCACGTGAGTCGGCGCGATCCGGCCAATCTGATCTCCTTTGTTCGCGGTTATTACCAAGGGGATCGGGAGCCTACGCTGTTGCGATTGATCCAGATGTACTTACGGCGCGAATACGGGATTGAAGATGTGATCAACAGCTGGATCGACCAAATAGAGCACTTGGCCTTTGAGCGGGACCTGGATTGGTTGAGTACTTTCGAAGGCCTCTTAGCGGAGCTAAAGGAGCGCGATGTCGACGAACTGCCCGTGGAGGATTGGGGGCCTGAATTCACGGAAATTTCCGATTTGGGCTTGCCGCTGCCGACCTACACCGATGACCAGGGGCAATCCCTGCGGCGGGGTACGATCGTACGCTTGGGGGATCGGGTGGGGGAAAAATACCGCCGCACCAAGTTTTACGATCCACAACTGCGCAATCCCTCTTGGTCGCTGTTCTATCCGGCCGTCGAGGGTTTTCCATTTACCCAATTTTTTCACCAGCAGGCCACGGACGATCTGGGACCGGTCCGATTGGGGGCTTGTTTTCCCATCTTCAGCGGTTTGTGCTTGCCCATTGAGGACATTCGCGAGCGCGATGGCAGCGTCTACGTTTACACCCCGCTTTTCGAAATCGCCTGGGAGGCGGCGTGTGGGGTAGGGGAGGTGGAGTTGGAAGTTGGGGCCCGGTACGAGGAAGCGGATCGACATTGGGTAGCGGACTTGCGAGCGCAGCTTGGGGTGTTTCGTCAGGGCCTGTATACGCTGGCGGAGGCGGGCGGGCATCCCTTGCGCTTACTCACGCGGCAGTGTTTTAAATACCTCAACCACCATCCACGATTTGAATGGCAGCGGGCCCGTCGTTCGCTCAAAGGCGAGTGGTACCTCTTGAAATAAGTGGAAACCTTT
>CALCCH010000514.1 GCA_937899855.1 uncultured Saprospirales bacterium
AGGATGATGGCCTCCCCCTCGCCCGGATGATCTTGGAGAACGACAATCAGGTGCCCCCGCGCCTGGTGTTTTGACCAGTCGGGGCCCAGGCCCATAGAATCTTCGGGGCCCGGCGAAATGGCTGCCAGGGGCAGTAATTCGATAGCCTTATCGACCAATTGTTGGGGCCGTTCCGGCGGAGCGTAGGTGATGATGTCGTACCAGGAAAAGCTATCCAGAGGGGCTTGCCCCAGTCTTTTCCAGAGGACGTCCGACAGGTCGAAGCCAAATTGATGAGCCACTTGTTTGGCATTCCAGAATACCTGATCATTGGGACTCTGCAGGGCGGTTTTGATCTCGAAGGACCAGTCCTTGGAAGTGAGGAATGTATTGAGGTCGCTCCGGGCATTGGCCAGCTCGTTGGCGTCCCAAGATTGGAGGACTTCCCGCTCGGAGGGGGAGGAACTCAGGTAGTCTTTGAGCTGGTACAGGGCGACCAGATCGGCGACTTGCAGGGTTTGGCTTTGCGCGTGGCGGAGGTAATGGTGGATGGTCTCCTCCGCCGCCTCGTAGGCGGACATGCCCGCGGCGGGGCCCTCGTCCATCAAGGCGACGATCAACTCTCCCGCGGCGTAGAACAGGTCGTAGTCGATGGTGGGGGCGGCGAGTTTTTCCCTCAGCTGGCCCGCGGTTGCGCAGGTCAGGGCCAGGTATTCGTACAGGATGCTGTTGCGATAGCCCTCCCGCACCAGCCAATCGCGCACCGACGGGGGCAGGTCCATTTCGGCCAGCCGGTCGACGAGTTGGATCCGTCCCCAGCCGTGTACGCCTCGGGCCAGTTGCCACAGATCGTCCACCAAATTATCGGACAGGTTGTCGAGGGCGAGGGTGGCAAAAACGGTAAACTCATCGTGTAGGCCCAGGACTTTGAGGTCGTCGACGGGCTTTTTGTTTTGGCACAAAGCGAGGATGGCGATCCCAAACTTGACGGCATTGCGGTGCGGGGTCTTGGCCATCAGCTGGTAGGCGTAGTCGAATAGGTAGGGCTCGACCGGAAGGGCGGACTGTAGCAGTTTTTCAAGGTATTCGTCGATGATGCCAATGACGCTTTCGTTTTCTGTGATTTCGCGGTAAAAATCGGACTTGCTCTGCGCGTCCCCATTTCGGGCAACCCGGGTAATCAACTCCAGCAAGCGCTTGATTCGCGCGCGGGCGGCCTTCGATTCGTCCGCTCCAACCAGGGCATCGGTCAGGCCCGCGGCAAAGGAGATTTCATCATCGGCTCGCTCCTCGTCGGGGAGGGTATCGGCCTCGGCTTGGAGGGTGCCATCGGCATTCAGGTGGCTTTTTAGAAAGGCCAGGATGGAATCCTCGGTTTGCCATTCCAGTGGTGGCTTGGGGTTGGATTTTCCAAAGGTGTTTTTTAGCCAGTTTTTCATTGCAGTTGCTTGGTTGAGTAAAAAAGGGGCACGCCCCAAGTGATTGTTGTCTATTCGCTTCCCCTACTAGGGCTCCTGCTGTTTTTTCCGGCGCTGAAATTCCCGCTGGAGTAGGTTCTCCAAGTCAACAAAGCGAATCTTCAAGGAGGCCGAAATGATGGAAAGGGGAGAACCGTACATCTGGTAAGTTATCCTCAGGGAACGTTTTTGAAAACCACTTTTTGCCCGCTTGATGTACTTGGTCGGTCGATTGGTACGGAGCATAAAAAATTTGGTGCGCGCCACCTCCATTTTATCGATCCGCGTAATGTCCGCCCACTCAATCAGTCCCAGATCAGCGCCGTGGGTATTGTTGACGATGCCCCGCTCGTCGATGATCAGGCCCGCTTTGTTGTCCAACAGCTTTTGCAGCATAACTAGTCCACCCGCACCGCAGAAGATCAGGCTGAGCATCCCCAGTCCCCGGAGGAAGACCGACATCCCCAGGCTCGTAGCGCCCCAATACTGAGGGTACAGCACTAGTTGCACGCTCAGCAGGACGGCAATAACCGCTCCGGCGAGTTGCCAGAAAATCTTCGTTTTACTCAGTGGTATTTCAATTTTTTCTTCCATGCTTTACTTTTGGTGGCACCACAAGACCTCAACTCGGCTCCGTAGCGCATTCACTGGGCAATACGGGACGGGAGGTAGTTGAAGTATTTTGTCTCGGCAGTGCTTAGATTTAGCTCAATCGAGCGGGTCTTTTCGCCGTCTTTATCGTAGAAATGCCGTACTTCCTCCGAGGGCTGATACTCCCCTTCCCGCCACTTCAGGGTGACCTCCCGATCGAGGCGTTCCCCTTCGCCATAGTGATAAATGTACCGGCTGGTATCACCCCGATAACTATTATAGGTACTCTTCTGCAGAATACCATCCGCGTACTCCCAATTTTGGTAGGTGGCGGTATCCCCCGCCACTACAAGACATTCCGTGATGGGATAGCGCTGATTGTCGTAACTGGTGGTGGAAAGGGATTCCTCCACTTCCTTATGGGTAGCTACGATCAGCAGATGCTTGACTGCGCCATTGGAATGGTAGGTCCGGGTGTAGTCCATCAGTACGGTATCGGCTGGTTCGCGATCCAGACTGATCGTGATGGCTTTTTCGACCTCACCCTCGGGATTGGACCAGGCCTCAAAGGTCGAGTAAAGCTGGCCGTTGCGATCAAACGACTGCACATAAAAAGTTTCTTCATCGGATGTGAAATAGTAAGCATCGGTGGTCTTTCCGTAGGTGTGCCAGTTTACGCGCTTCTTAAATTGCAGCCTACGCTGCTCATCGAGTTTGCGGTACTCCACGAGTAGGGTATCCAAGATATTTCCCGTAGCATCCATCTCCACCTTGGTGATCACTTGGGAGACTGGCAATTGATCGATCGCCGCTCTCAAGGCTTGGTTGTCGACCAGCTCCTCAGCAGAGCAGGTCATCATCAGCATACCGATTGGTAGGAGTTTCCAGTACTTCATTTTGAGGTGGCTTTTAGTTTTTTATTGCTTCCTTGATACTGACCGCGCCATTGCCACTGATGCGCTCTTTTCGGAGTACTTGCTTTTGCGCATCGTATTGGGTTTCGATGCGGTGGTCCGCAAAGTATTCCGTGACCACGTAGCTGACCGTACCCGGCGTTTTTACCTTTTTATTGTCCTGGCTGCGGTAGCTTCGCTTGATCTCCCGATTTTGGGCGTCGTACTTGACGAGTACGATACTTTTGTTGCCCGGAATGGGGCGATTGTTTTTGTCCAAGTAGGTGACCCTTTTCCGATTCCCATTTTTATCGTAGGCGTAGCGGATTCGGTTGGTCATTTTACCGTTTCGGTAGTAGAAGGAATGTTCTAGCATACGTTGCCGCTGGTCGTAGATGCGGGTTTCTCGGTGAAAATGTTGGCAGTCGTGATTGGCCTTGGTTTGGTCGTTTTTCCATTAGCTGATTTCCTCGGGGTTTTGAGATTGGTCGTAGGCAATTTTTATCTGCGGGGCGGAGCAGATGACTCCTTCCTTAAACCCACCCAGCGTATCCATCGTCGCCTCCCGAATGATGTTGCCCGCGGCGTCCAGCTGGTAGACCTTTTGCCAATTGAATCGGGTCCCATCCGCTCGCCAGTAAGACTCCGTCAGTTGGCGCTCAAGCGTATCGAGGCGAACGGTGTAGAATTTGGGATTGCAATAGCTGGGGCCCAACATTTCAAAATCCTCACACTGAGCGGGCAGGAGTAGGGGCAGGGTAAGTAGCCACAAGAGGAAGTTTAGCGTTTTCATATTCCTATTTTTCATGTTATCAAATGGGTGGATACCGCAACTCGACCGCCAGTAGCCTTTGCCCACTTCCACCGACGCTTGGGTCGTATCTTGCCACCATTTAAAGTAGGTATTTTTCGGGATTGGCGCCAGTATTTTCGCCCAAGCCCTCCGATGGCTCGTCTTACTCCTGGGATCGGTCTACCACGGGATGATACCAGGCGGAAAAGGAAGCGCATCAATGCTTGTTGGCGGCAAGGCAAGTTCTGATTCTACTCAGCGTTTTAGGGCTCACTTTCCCATTGGCTTGGTGCCCAAATTCGTCGGAGCAAATTCAGGAAGCTAGCGCTCGGACACAGTCCTTCAATTGCTTCAGCAATTGCTCCGTCGCTTGGATGGGATTGCCTTTTTAATCCCAACACTGCCAGGCATCTTTCGCTATTTCCCCCTCGATGCATTCGTAAGCACAGCCACCGTGGCCCTTAATGGTTTTCTTTTCCAGTTGGAAAACACCTTCCGCCAGCAGTTGTCCTTGCTTGTTCCAAAACTTCCAATCCCCCGTCTCGAACCCGTACTGCACCTCACGGGGAACCGTGCTGCAAAAGGTGTAGGTGTCGTACTCGAATTGCCCCTGGACAAAAAAGCCCTTGCAGCTCAAATTCGCCGCTTGGGGACGCGTTGGTTTTTCTCGTTGGGCACAGGAGCAAAATAGCGTGCTCATTAACCATAGTAAAAGCCATCGATTCGCGCCTAGCCCATAGGGCAGATGCTGGCTATGGCTGCCATGTGTCTGATCAACTGGCATTTTCTTTTTCATTTATCGTATTCA
>CALCCH010000515.1 GCA_937899855.1 uncultured Saprospirales bacterium
GCCGATACCTGGGGAAAGATGGTAGCGAGAAATTCCGCCATCGTTTGACCATTGATACTAAGCAGTTCCGCGCCGAGCGGGATGTCGGACCGCTCCGACCAATTTTTTCTCACAAGTGGCTGGCCGTGTTCAAAGGCGATTTCCAGCGGAAAAACCGTACCCCCAGCGTAGGCGTAGACGCCGTAGGACTGGGCGGGAAATTCGATTTCGGTGTGTCCGTTATTGACCGTGGAAATCAATCGTTGGAAAGTGTTGATGGTCTCCAAGAGCGTCAGGGAGTCCTGCGGGAGGCCTTCCCTGATATGCCGGTAAGTCGCCTCAAAGTCCCGTTCGTTGGTGTAGGCGTACAGATCGTAGTGGGTTGCCTGCAAAGATTCGTGGAGGTATTGGAGGTCCGCAGCTACTTCACCGGCCGAAAATTGAGGGCTGGACTGCCCCCACGTGGAGATAGGGATGCACAGGAGTGCACAGATCAAATGACTTAATCGCATCATGGTGGTTACTTTTCGTAAAGTGCTAGTGGTGGAAATAGGATTCCAATGGCGTTTGGGGCCCACCCGTGGTGGCGGACCGTTTTATCCTTCCGACGTTTGCCCGCCCCGCCCGCAAACGAGGAGGCACCTGGGGCCCTTAGCCCATTTCGACTTCGGCCCGACTCAGTCCGGCTTTGTAGGTCGCCAGACAGCGTTCGCGGGCCATTTTGTGATCGACGATGGGTTTGCGATAATTGAAACCGCCAAACTCTGGCACCCACTTTTTGACGTAGACCAGGTCCTTGTCAAATTTTTGCATCTGGGTGGTGGGGTTGAACACCCGAAAATAGGGCGCCGCATCGGTTCCACAACCCGCTGCCCACTGCCAGCCACCATTATTACTGGCCAGGTCAAAATCGAGCAGTTTGCGCGCGAAGTAGGCTTCCCCCCACTGCCAGTCGATCAGGAGGTGCTTGGTCAAAAAACTGGCCACGATCATCCGCACCCGATTGTGCATATAGCCGGTAGCGTTAAGTTCGCGCATCCCCGCATCGACGATGGGATAACCGGTTTGTCCCGCACACCAGGCGGCAAATTCTTCAGCGTCGTTGCGCCATTCGATCCACTGGTACTTTTCGCGGAAAGGGGCACCGACGACGTGGGGAAAATGGTAGAGGATCATGGCGTAGAAGTCGCGCCAGATGAGCTCGTTGACGAAGGTTTGGTTGAGTTCCATGGCCTTGCGGGCCTTTTCGCGGATGCTGATGGTCCCGAAGCGAAAGTGCAGGCCCAGCCGGGAGGTCCCCCGGACGCCGGGAAAATTGCGGGTCTGGTCGTAATTCCGAATGAGGCCACGGTTGACCTCCGCCGCGGGAAAGGGAACCGAGCTGGGGCTAAAGCCCATCTCTTCCAAGGTGGGGATGGGCCGGAGCTCGTGTTGGACAAAACGGTCGTGGTGGTCCTCACAGGGGATGTGCTCCAGGTCCTCCGGCTTCAGGTTGGCCCGCCAGGTACGGCTGTAGGGCGTAAATACGGTGTAAGGGGTACCATCTTTTTTCAGTACCTCCCCCCCTTCTTGAATGACGTGATCTTTGAAGGTGGAAAAACCCACTCCGCGGGCGGTCAACAGCTCCTCGATGGCGGCGTCGCGCGTTTTGGCGTAGGGCTCGTAGTCGCGATTGGTATATACGGTGTCGACGTCGTAGTGGTCCAAAATTTGGGGCCAGATGGCTTCGGGTTTGCCGTTGGCGACGTAAAGGGTACTGCCCAAGTCGGCCAATTCGCTTTGCAGGCGATGGAGGGTTTGGTGTAGGAAGGTGACTCGGGCATCGTCGCGATCCTCCAGCTTATCGAGGATGTGGGTATCAAAAATAAAGACGGGCAGCACGGGCAGGCCCGCGCGCAGGGCGTGGTACAATCCGGTATTATCGGTCATACGGAGGTCGCGGCGGAACCAGAAGCAGTTGAGTTTCGACATGTAGCAGTAATTTTCTAATTTTCAGGGAAGAAACAAGCGAGGACCACTTTGGTTGAGGCACGCGGGGCAATTCGCCGTGGAATTGGCGTAGTGGGGGAATCTTTGACCGAGTTCTTTGAGAAAGTTAAAAAGAAAGGTATTTTAGAGCCGCATTTAATTAACCACCAAGTACGAACGAGTATGAACGCGAAATTAGGTCTCTTAGCCTTCCTCTGCCTGGGAATTTGGGCTTGCCAGTCGACGCCACAAGCTGGCGACATGGAGAAGAATCTCCAGGAAATGAGTAAAAAGATGTACAACGAAGAAACCAGTCGGCTCGACGAGGAAGCGGCCGAAGCTTTTATCGGAGCTTGTGAAACCTTTGCCAAGGCCCATCCCCAGCACGACAAGGCGGCCGAGTACCTCCTCAAGGCGGGAGAAACCGCCCGCACCATGAAAAACTACCCCCGAGGCATCGCCCTGTACGACCAGGTGATCAGTACTTATCCCGATAGCCCCAAGGCGGCACAGGCCCTCTTTCTCAAGGGATTTACCCTCGACAACGACATGAAACAGATCGATCAAGCCCGTAGCATCTACGAGTCTTTTTTGGAGAAGTATCCCAACGATGAGTTTGCGGATGACACCCAATTTCTACTAAACAATTTGGGCAAGTCGGACGACGAAATCATCAAGGGCTTTGAGCAGAGTCAACCCGTGGAGGCTACCGAAGCTCCCGCCGGCGAATAAGACCAGCCTGACCCAGCCTACGATACGAATCCTTCCTCCCCAGTAGCGCTCAGTCCGTGACCAGCAATTGCTTGTCGAAGGGGTTGAGCGCTACTCCCCTTACCTTGGCCTCCGCCAGGATCGAATACTCCGACTTGACCCCCCGAATCCACTTGGCGGTACGGGCCAAGCCACCCAAGAATGCGTTGCGGCCCTCCAATTCGTCCATCTCGGATTTGATGAGCTCGAAAGGCAGGTCAAAATCCAGTTCTACAGACTCCTGGGATGGAATCGCAATTTCTCGCTCCATCACGAGGCTCCCCAGTTCGTATTCGTCGGTGAGCTTATCATTGCGCCGACCACGGCTAAACTTTTCGATCATCAGCACGCGAACGGCGGTAACGGTTTGGGCGTGTAGGGAATAAAAACGGATGGTTCCGGAGATGCTGCCTTCCTGGAGGTCGACCACCTCGGGCAAGATCAGCTCCAACTTTACCCCCTCGATACCCAGCCACTTTTTTACTTTACCAAACATAAGTGCGTTTTTTACGGTACGGTTGCCCACCACCACGGCCGGCGGACCCCGGTGGTATTGGCTTGCTCAAGCTAGGCTAATTTAAGGCGCTAGGCGATGATTTTCTATTAAATTCGGGCAAAACCAGACGGGAACGGATTTTTACTCAGACAAAACGCTTGTGCCAGCTTTCGGATAGGGGCTTGCGCCAAGCTCGGACAAAATCGCCCTTGGTCTTAACCAGGTTGTCAAAAACCAGGGTCTGGTCGCCGATCGCTCCGGCGGCGTAAAGCTCGGCAAATTGTGGCTTGGCTGCCGTCTTTACCGCGCCGTTTTCCTCGTAGGCAAAGTTCATCCGATCAAAAAGGGTAATCCCGTACTGCCCTTCCAGCGAGCGGACGAAATGGACCGAGCTGTCAATCGAGCAGCCGCTGGCCCCAGACTGACTCTCATCGACCATCAGGACGATAAAGCGACGGTGAAAAACCTGCCCAAAGGCCCGTAGCGAACGAGCGTGGCTGACCCACTGGGTAGTAAAGTGCACCAACTGGTCGTTGATCTGGACCAGCTCGGTGTCGGTGAGCTCCCGGTTGCTCTGGTAAATCCACAGCCGGGTGGAATCGGGCAATTGCTCAAATGCGGTCATAAGGGGTGCATTGTACGGGGTGAAGGTATAAATGGGGCTACAAGCCTTTGTTGTTGACGATCAATTCGGCCAGATCGTACACCATGACGCTTTCCTGCTTTTCGGCGGCTTTGATGCCGTCCATCATCATGGTCAAACAGAAGGGGCAGTTCGCCGCTACGATCTCGGCTCCCGTGGCCAGGGCCTCTTCGGTCCGTTCGATGTTGATTCGCTTGTTGCCGGGTTCATCTTCTTTCCACATCTGAGCCCCTCCCGCCCCACAACACAGGCCCCGTTGCTTGCTCCGAGCCATTTCCACGAGGTCATTATCCAAGGCCTCCAGCACCGAACGCGGTGCCTCGTAAACGCCATTGGCCCGTACCAAATAGCAAGAGTCGTGGTAGGTAAATTTATTACACTCAAAAAATACGCCACCCTCCCGCTAGGGACGGCCCGAAGAAATCAATTCTTGCAGCAGTTCCGTGTGGTGGACCACCTCGTAATTGCCCCCCAACTTGGGATACTCGTTTTTGAGGATATTGAAACAGTGTGGGCAGGTGGCCACGATCTTTTTGACCTCGTACATGTTGAGGATCTCAATGTTCTGCAGGGCCGACATTTGGAAGACAAACTCATTGCCCGCCCGCCGGGCGGGATCACCCGTACAGCTCTCCTCATTGCCCAGAATGGCAAACTCCATCCCCACTTCGTTGAGAATCTTACAAAAAGCCACGGTCACCTTTTGGGCACGCGCATCAAAACTGCCAGCGCAGCCGACCCAAAACAAGATTTCGGGTTGCTTTCCCTCCGCAGCCAGATCGGCCATCCTCGGAATCTTTAACTCTCTCGTCATATCTTTCGTATAAATTTATGCGTTTTCTTGGGCCGTATTCACGGCGTCGACCGCCCACTGATCGCGGGCGTCGGGAATCTGCCAAGCCGAGCCTCCGTTTTCAATACTGGTAAACATCGGCACCCAATCGGAGGGTCCCGCGGATTCGGTCAAAATTTCGTAGCGCCGGAGCTGCATGATGATGTCGAGGGGGTTGATGAGTACCGGGCAAGCCTCGACGCAGGCGTTGCAGGTCGTACAGGCGTGTAGTTCCTCGCGGGTGATGAGGTCAAACAGGCTTTTGCCGTCGTCGTAATTGCCGGCGGTCAGGGCAGTGGCCCCCTCGCGCTGCTCCTCTCCCACCCACTTTAGGTCTCCGGTATCCAGATTGCGCCCCACTTCTTCGGCCCGATCCCGGACGTCCATCATCACCTTGCGGGGAGACAGCTTTTTACCCGTAATATTGGCCGGGCACACCGAGGTACAACGGCCACACTCGGTACAGGTGTAGGCATCCATAATATTTTTCCAGCCCAGGGTAAAGACATCGTTGGCCCCAAATTCGGGGAGTTCCTCTTCCATCGCGGGCGCCTCGGACTCGGGGATGAGGCCCATCATCGACTTGACCTCATTCATGATTTCGGGCATGTTGCTGATCTCTCCCTTGGGTTGCAGTCGAGCGTACCAAGTATTGGGAAAAGCCAAGATGATGTGGAGGTGTTTGGAGATGGGCAAGTAGTTGAGAAAGGCGTAGACCGTCATGATGTGGAGCCACCAACCGCTGCGCTCAATGACGTGCAGTACCCCTTCGCTCAGGCCACCAAAAACCAGGGGCCCAAAGGTGCTCGAAAAGAGCAGATAGCCGGTATCGGGATAATGAGCGGGGTCAATTTTTTGCAATACGGCATCGGCACCGTTCATGGAGAAGATGCCAACCAATAGTACCAACTCGCCCATCAGGATGAGGTTGCCGTCCAACTTGGGCCAGCCCGTCATCTCGGATTTCTGGAAACGGGGTACTTTAAGCAGGTTGCGCCGAGCCAAAAAGACGAAGGTGGCGATGAAGGCCAGGACGGAGAGCAGTTCAATGGTGTTGATGATGATGGTGTACAGGACCCCAATTTTGTCCGCAAAGAAGCGGTGGAGCCCAAAAAAGCCATCGATCTTGATTTCGATCAGCTCGATTTGGGTAAACAAAAAGGCAACGTAGATAAACAGGTGAAACGTGGCGGGAATGATGCGTTTGAACATCTTCTTTTGCCCAAAAGCGATCAACAGTACGTTTCGTAGCCGCTGCCCGCTATCCCCTTCAATTTCTTCATCTTTGCCCAGCAGAATATTGCGACGGACCTTCATAAACTGACGGTAAGCCAGGGCGAAGGCAGCAATGGTAACGATGGCAAAGGCCACTTGTTGTAACATACAATTTTAGGTTTAGACCCGCTAAAATTACGAAGTGATTTATAGGAACAAAAAAAAGACCAATATTTTTGTTCAACGCTAAAGAAGGGAAATCCAAAAAATGGCTAACTTCACAGAATTATTACAAAGCCATTGCAATTCTGTTTTTCACCATGCAATTACTGGATAAGGAACAAATTAAGCAAAAAATTCGTCGATTAGCAATTCAAATCCTAGAAAATAACCTCGAAGAGGAGGAAATTATCCTCGCGGGCATCAACAATAATGGATTGAGCTTCGCCAAATTACTCCACAAACAGCTCAAAAAGATCAGTGATATTCCCGTCAGCCTGACCCGCATCCGCCTCAGCCCCGCCCGACCGACCGAAGAGGACGTCCAAGTCGAAATGCCGCTGGCGGCCCTCCACCAAAAAGCCATCATCATCGTCGACGATGTGGCCAATACCGGCCGGACCATTTTCTACGCCTTCCAACCCCTGCTCCAAGTCCTCCCCCGCAAGGTCGAGGTCGCCGTCCTGGTGGATCGCAAACACAAATCCTTCCCCATTGAAGTCAATTACTGGGGCCTTTCGCTAGCCACCACCCTCCAAGAACACATCGAAGTCAATCTGAAGCGTCAGGAGGACTTTGCGGTTTTTCTGAGCTAAAGTGTTGCCAGGGCAAACCCGCCAACCTCAGCTTGAGCTCGGGTAGCATCCGTTGGGTATATTCGTAGCCCAGATCGTGCATTTCCCTGACGTGCTTACTGTCGAAGATGTGGTACTTCACCAGCTCTTGGGGCTCAATCACCAGATCGCAACGCTCCAGGCTGGGTCGGGTATTGACCGCCAAGTTGAGGTGAATGCTACGCTGGACAATGCTCAAAATACCGGCCAGGCGGGCTTCCTTCATCGGTAAAAGAGGCATCACATTAACCCCCACCAACACGTGACAACGCTCGCGAATCCCCGCTACCGGCAGATTGCTCAAGACGCCACCATCAGTATACAGTTGATCACCGATCTTGACCGGTTTGAACACGCCGGGAATACAGGAGGCCGCCTGAATGACTTCGAGCAAGGGGCCCGATTCGATCATTTCCAACTCGCCACTCAGCAAATTGGCAACCCCAACTTGTAGGGGAATGCGTAGGGATTCGAAGGAATTGTGGGGAATCCATTGTTCCAGCTGCTTGGTGAGGTAGGAAAAATCGGTGAGCCCCTGATCGGGCCAAGTCAAGCGGAAGGCCTTGAAGAAACTGGACGTTTCGACAAAGCGGTAGATGTCGTTGAGCTGGCAGCCCGCTGCGTAAAGCCCGCCGATGATGGCTCCAGCACTGGTACCACTAATGATTTCGGGGCGGATTCCCGCCTCTTCTAAGGCGCGCAGGACGCCGATGTGGGCCGCTCCCCGGGTACCGCCACCGGAAAGCCCCAAACCCAGTACGTATGGCTTGTTTTCCATGTGAACAATGTTACAAAAAAACCCCGAATTGCTTCGGGGTTTATGTATTTTAAACTACGATTTTAGCTTTAAAAGAGCCGCCATTCGCCTTAGCGAACGATGACTTGCTGCGTCCATTTGCCCTCCGCTCCGTAGAACGTGAGCAGGTACAGACCAGCGGACAGGGCCGATACATCCAACTGGGTGCTGGCCTCGGGCTGGGCAATGACTTGGAGGGGCTGACCGAGCAGATTGCTCAGCTCGATGCGGGCCACCGGAATATCCGTCGTAATCTCCAACCAGGTATCCGTGGGATTGGGATAGACCCGGATCGCGCCTTCCGCCAGTGGGTTCGGCGCCGAAGAGATGATGTCGATGTCCGACAAACGACGGGGCAAAATCTGGTAACCCGCGTCGTGGGGTGCACTGTTGTCAAACTGCCCGCCAATACCGATCAGGTTGAAGGCTTCGGTGGGGGGAGCGGTCCCAAAAATTTCGGTGTCGTTGTCGATGCGCATCTCAAATTCCACGCTACCGTTGCTTACGGTGACGTTGAAACCAGTGCCGCCATTGGTCCACTCGCTGGCATCCACGATCCGTACGGCGGGAATGCGAATCAGCTTGGACTCGGTCGTCTCACTGAGCACGCTGACGTCCTCGGGACCAAAGATACTGTTGTTTTCGGACAAGAGAATGACCGTATCCGGGTTCATCTGGGTGAGGCCGTTAAAGAAACCAACGGTTCCCTGCACGGCTACCTCATCCCCTTCGTAGACCGTGTAGCCAAAATTACCTTCCAAGTTGAACAAGCCCATTCCCGCATCGGCATCATTGGCATCGATGAGGGTAAATTGGAGCCCACCCCCACGGAGATTGCCACCGTATACGATGCCCCGTACCTCACAGCTGACCCCCAGGGAATCGGGAATGCCATCGGCATCGTTGGTCGTGACGGTGGCGATGTCGTACAGCGGATAGCTGATGGGGCACTCAATCGTCACCTCAACGATGGCCGAGTCGCAGGTACCCGTCATATCGCATACCTCGTAGACAAATTGGTCGACCTCACCACAAACATCCATATTGGGCGTGTAGAGAATCAAGGAATCGTCGACCACCGTGGCCATTCCGAAGCTAGGTAGGACATCGACGATCATCACGGTCGTAAAGCCATTGGGAAGTTGGGCGTTGGCCAGTACATCGATGGTGATCGGCGTATTGATGGGGGTAGTCACCGCATCGCTGATGGCATTGATTTCGGTGGGGGTCTGGCGGATAATGTCTTCCTGATAGCGGGGCAGCAGTTGGTAGCCCTCGTCGTGAGGGGCGCTATTATCAAACTGTCCCCCAATGCCAATCACGTCAAAGTCGCCCTCCGGTGGAGTGGTACCAAAGATGTTCACGTCGCGGTCAATGCGGATGACGTAGCTGTTCGAGCCGTCGGTGACGTCCAGGTTAAATCCGCTACCTCCGTTGGTCCACTGGCCGGGATCGAGCAAGCGGACGATGTCGATGCGCACCTATTTGGAGTCGTCCGATTCCCCTTGCGTAGTAATCGTTTCCGGGTCAAAGAGCGAATTGCCCTGGGACAGCAGGATCACCGTATCGGGATTCATCTGGGTGAGGCCATTGAAAAAGCTCACCGTTCCCCGAATGGCTACCTCATCGCCTTCGTTGACCGTGTAACCGAAGTTATTGTTGCCACTAAATATCCCCATTCCCGCATCGGCATCGTTCCGGTCGATGATGGTAAACTGGAGGTCATCGGGACGTAGGTTGACCCCGTAGACGACTCCGCGGACCTCACAAACCACATCCAGCGAGTCGGGAATACCATCGGTATTGTTGGTGGTCACGGTGGCAATATCGTAGAGGGGATAGTTGGAAGGGCAAAGGATACTAATCACGATGAGGGCCGTATCGCACAGCGGAGTATTGTCGCAAATGACGTAGGCGATGGTATCATTGACGTCGCAGACGTCCTGGTTGGGTACGTAGTCGATCACCCCGAGCAGATCGTCGACGCTGGCCATTCCCTGGGTCGGCATCCGGGTGATTTCGATGCTTTCCAGGCCGTTGGGGGTTTCGTCATTGTTCAACATCTCAATCGAAATCGGCGTATTGACGTCGATCGTCACGAAGTCGTCATTGGCCTCGATGGTACTGGGCATTTGGATAAAGAGATCCGCCTGAGCCCGGGGGAAAATTTGGTAGCCTTCGGTAAAGGGATTCGAATTGTCAAACTGCCCGCCGATACCAATCACGTCAAAGACGCCCACTGGGGCGGGTTTGTCGTAAAGATCCACGTCGTTGTCGATACGCATGCTGTAGGTATTGGTACCATCGGTGATGTCGACGTTAAAGCCCGAACCGCTATTGGTCCACTGCGTATCGTCCACGATCGTCACATTGTTGATCCGAATCAGTTCCGACTCGGTGCTGGCGTTGAGCTCGGTCACCACCATCGGCGTGGCCAGGGCATTGCCCGCGGACAACAAGATGATGCTATCGGGATTCATCTGGGTAAGTCCGTTGAATTGGTTGATTTCACCTTCAATTCGAATGCGATCTCCTTCGGCAACGGCATAAGCCGATACCTCATTGAAGTCAAACACGCCAATGCCGCCCGTATTGTCAATCAAGGTAAACTGAATGCCGTTGCCCCCGCGCAGGTCGCCCCCGTGGACGATGCCTACGATCTCACACATCACGCCCAGCGAGTCGGCGGCTCCGTCGGCCGCGTCGGAGGTCACCGTAGCGATGGGATACTGCGGCAGGAGGATGCCCGCTTGGTCGTAGGTCTTAATCCGGATCGGATTACCGGCCGTGGCGTTGGTTTGTTCTCCATCCAGCGCATCGGGGCCGCTGTACCGCCAATTGTCGAGTACGAAGGTCGAGCCATCGGGGCCCGTGCCTGCTTTGCGGACGGCCCAGCCATCGGCGTATTCCCAGGGCTCGTCGGTACCATCGGTATTGATGTCGCCAAAAACGTCAATTACCGTCCCATTCTGTAGTAGCACAATGGCGTCATCGCCGTTGATACCCATGGCATTGGAGCGGTAATCGGGAAAGAAGCCAAAAAATTCGTTGAAGCGCGTAGAGTCGGAAGCAACGTACAGGTAGGTGCCCGCAGTGACGGCGACGGCGGGAAAGGTGAATTCTACGGTATCAGCCCCACTGCCATTATTGGCCGAGCCCAGCCCGAAGAGGCTCAAATCGGCAATATCGTTGGTGGCGTAAAGTTCTACGCCCTTGGGGGTTCCTCCCGATAGGGTGGCGTCGTAGACCGCGGTGATGACCAGGTCAGCCTGGGCACTGCCCCAGCAAAAGAGCAGGACGAAAAGGGTAGAGTACAAATTTTTCATACGCTTTGACGTGTGTTTTAGATGAAAAGGATGCGCGAAGTTAAGATAAAATTGCTTTCGGAAGAAAAGCGGGCCACCCTCCAGCAAGCTGAAAGATGGCCACGCTTCGTTTTTCTAACCTTGGGCATTAAATACAGATGATACTGTAGGTCTTAGAAGTTCCACTTGAGGCCCGCATTCCAAGTGCGGCCAAATCCGTAGAACCCTTTGTTTTGGGTCAAGAATTCGTTCTCGGCCGTATCGGGATCGTCCAGGACGTTGGTATCCAATTCGGCGACGTAGATCTCGTCAAGTACGTTGTTCATGTTGAAGTTGGCAGTGAGCGAACTCGCGCCAAAGTTAAAGGTGTAGGACAAACCGGCGTTGACCAAGCCGTAGCTATCCAGTTGTACCACCTGACCTCCTTCACTGAGGAATTGGTCTTCCAGAACGTTGAACTCGGCAAAGAGACGATCCGAGAAGAAGTAGTCCGCGTATACGCGCAAGCCAAAGATGGGCTCGTAGGTGGCCCCCAGCGAGACCGTCGTCTGAGCCGCATCCCCTACCTTGGGACCATCGGCAAAGGCCGTGATGCTGGAGGGCTGATCCGGGAGCGGATCGTTGGTATCGGTGTTGGCTACGTTGCCGGAGAAATTGTCCGAGAAAAACCAGTTGTTCAGGGAAGCCATCCCGTTGATCGTCAGCTGGCGGATGGGCGAATAGGAGAATTCCAATTCGATACCGGCGTGCGTTTCCTGTACCCCCGCGTAAGCAATCAAGGCATCCACCTGGATGGTATCCCCATCAGCGGTGAGTGCATTGGCACCGAAGGAGTCGTCAAACTGGCGGTTGTCCCAGATCGTACCGTAGAGGTTCACGTCCGCCCGGAAGTTGCGGCCGCGGTACCCATAGCCCAGTTCCAGCGCGTAGATGTCCTGGTTTTCAATCCGATCGTTGACCTCGTTGCGGAAGTTGAGGAAGACGTTGTCAAAGATGGGCTGACGAGCGAGGTAGCCCACGTTGGCAAAGACGTTATTGTTGTCGTCGATGTTGTAGTTGGCACCGACCTTGGCGTTTCCACCGAAGAAATTCTGCCAATCGGTTTCCCGCAGGGGATCATTCTCCAGGTAGTTGAAGTAGTCAATCCGCTTAAAACCTTGGTTCGAACCGGAGAGCGACACGAAGGCCGACAGCTTATCCAGGTTGTACTCCAATTGGGCAAAGGCGCCCAGCCAGGATACCAGACCGTCGTTGTGGTAATTGAGGACATTGTTGCCTTCGCGGTAGCTGTTGTCGGCAAAGGTGCCAAATTCAGCCGCTACGGGTTCGGTGATGAAGTTGCGGGGATTGTTGATGTCCGACCGGGACAGGTAGGCATCGGCCCCCAGCAAGTTTTCGAGGCGGCGGTAGTGCTCCCCGCGGTAGTAACGACCGTCAATACCCGCGACCAAGGTAAAGCGATCGCTGAGTTCGGTGGTCAGGGTCGACAGTACTCCGTACCAGTTGTGCGTATTCAAGGAAGCCCGGCGGATAAAACCGCTGCCGTTTTCCCGACCGTCGTTGGTCACGACGTACTGGTTGGCAAAATCCCCTTCTCCAAAAGGCTCTTTCTGACCGATGGTATCGGCCGTTCCTCCCAAGTCACCCACAAACTGACCCTGGTTGTAAGCCACCAGGTCGTCGAAGCGAACTTGTCCGTTGGCATCGCGGATACCGCGACCAAAGCCATTGAAGGAATCAAATACACTTCCGGGGTTGCGAATCCGGCCGCGGGGGCCCGTTCCACCACCTCTACCGAAGGAAACGTAAGCCGAGGTTTTCAGGTCGGTCTTTTCGTTGATGTTCCAGTAATGGTTGATAAAGGCCTTGGGCTTGTGGTAGAAGTTTCTGCGGAAAGAAAATTCCTCGCCGTCAAGGGTTCCCCAGTTGTGGTTGAAGCGGATGCCCTGGTCTTCGTAAGTCTGTAGGAAAATGTTGTCAAAGGCGACGCTGTAGGTCCGCTGGTGGTGCCACTGCGGGGCGCCCAGTACGGTAAAGGCAATCGACTGATCGTCGTTGATGCGCTGCGAGAGCGACAGGAAGTAGGAGTAAGCCCGGAAAGCCGTACCATCCACGTAGCCATCGCCACGGGTGTGGGTAAACTGGGCCGTAGCCGCAAATCCTTTTTCCGTTTGGCCGCTGGACAGCATGACGCCGTACTTGGCGTAGCCGTCGTTACCCAGGCTGAGGCTCAACTTTCCGCCCTTGTTGAAATCAGCGGCGTTGGTGACGATGTTGATCGTACCTCCCACGGCGGGAACGGCCAGTTTAGAGGCACCCAGACCGCGTTGGACCTGCAGCGAGCTGGTGACGTCCGCCAGACCGGCCCAGTTGGACCAGAAGACCCGACCGTTTTCCATGTCGTTGACGGGGATCCCGTTGATCTTCACTGCGTTGTTGCTTTGGTCAATACCACGG
>CALCCH010000516.1 GCA_937899855.1 uncultured Saprospirales bacterium
AGGAATTGACCACGCGGACGTCAAAGTCGGAGGCGGGTATGGAAGCGGGATCGATGGGCCGCAGGTCGTAGAGACGCAACTCGGCGATGGATCCGGCGAGGATTTCTTGGCACATCCGAAAATGCATTTTCCCGATGGGGCCCCAGCCGATGATGCTGACCACGAGGCCGCTGCGCTGGTGGATGCGTTGGTGCGCCTGGATACAGAGGCCACTGCCCGAGGCGGTCCGGATGGTACTCAGCATGGGGGTGTTGATGACGGCCTGGGGTTGTCCGGTGGCGGAATCGTTGAGGATGACCACGCTGTGGGCGCGGGGGATACCTTGGTCAATATTTTTGGGAAAACTAGCGATCCACTTGATGCCCGCCATTTCAAAACCTCCCCCCACGTAAGCGGGCATGGCGATGATCCGGTTGATGGGATTTTTGTAGCGCAGGTAAGGCTTAATGGGTTGGGCGTATTCATTGGTCGAAAGGCACTGTACGGCGCGTTCGATAACGGCCACGCAATCCGTCCAGTTGATGGATTGGGCCGACAGGTCGTCTTCGTTGATGTAATGTAGCATGAGTTGGATAAAAATTGGTGGAAGAGGTATGGGTTTGGGAAGGCCCGGTGAGCCTTACAGCTTAGAGCGGCGGGTAGGCAAAGTCTTCGCCGAAGGTGTCCTTGCACCAGCGCTCATTATAAACGGTGTCCACGTACTTTTCTCCTCCATCGGGGAAGAGGACCAGTACGTAGAGGGGACGGGGATTGGGGTATTGGGTAAAATAATTTTTGATGGCGGCAAAGACCGAACCCGAAGAACCGCCCAAAAAAAGTTGGTGACGGCGAATCAGTTCGATACAGCCCAGGATGGTATCGGTTTCTTTGATGCGGATAAAATCGTCGATACAGGCGTGCTGAATGATGCTGGGCACCATGCTAGAGCCGATGCCGGGGATGTAGCGCTTGCGGGGGCGATCCCCAAAAATCACCGAGCCTACGATGTCGACCGCAATCACTTGGATCTGGGGGAAGCTCTCCTTCAGCCGGCGCGAGATGCCCGTGATGGTTCCGCCCGAACTGACCCCCAAAAAGGCGTAGTCCAGATGGTCGACCTCGGCACAAATTTCCCGCCCCAGGGTGTGGTAATAACCATTCGCATTGAGGACGTTGCCGTACTGATTGACCCAGTAGGAATTGTCAATTTCTCCCATCAACTCCTTGACCCGAGCGATGCGGTTGAGCAGATAGCCTCCGTTTTTATCGGGATGATGGACCTGTTCGATGGTAGCGCCGTACTGTTGGATCAGCATGTTGTTGTAGGGAGTGATCAGCTGATCGACTACACAAATAAATTTGAGACTGAGCTTCTTACAGTAAGCCGCGAGGTCCAGTCCAATATTACCGGAGGAAGATTCGATGATGGTGGTTTGCTGGTTGATGCGGCCGTTGTCCGACTCCTTATTAAGGATAAAACAGGCCCCCCGAGCCTTGACGCTACCGGTGGGATTGAGGGCTTCCAATTTGGAATAAATTTGCAAATGGGGAAAATCCTCCATTTCCAAGGTAATCATCGGCGTGTTGCCTACGGTCTCTAGGACGCTGTGACAGGAAGCCTGAAGCGTCGGAGGGCTGGACGGGTAATCTGCTAGTGCCATGCGGTGGTTGGTACGTAAAAAAGAAAAGAATTGAAGGCTTTCGATTGGCTTGGGGCAGTGCTTCGCCACTTCGGTCCCATCGCGTGGGGGATCGAAAAAGGAGGTGTTCCATTCCCGGGGGGAAATGGTCAGAAAAGACAGGGATAATCGAAATTAAGTGAAGTAGCTTTGGGGCTTCGGAGTAGTGTATTTGTGAGAAGCCTGAGTTTTCGTAACGATTATCATTTTGGTTAATCCAAAGTTCCGGGCTTTTGCCGCCGAACCGATTCCACCTTACCTCCTACCCGTAGGTTGGTGTAAAGCAGACCAGCAATCGAGCCATACCGCTCGGCACTTGGTGGGTTTAATATTCTATTGCTGTTGTACGAGAGGAAGTATTCCTCACTCCTGTGCTCCGTATCTTGGACGGAGAATGAACAAGCACAAAGTGGCTTATGGAGGTAAGATAATGCAAGGTCGTCTCATGTATTGAGATTAAACCATATTTTTTTTAACAAGTTCTTACTCAGAGAATTGTGGCTCCCACTCCCCAAAGGAGACGTGAAATTGGTAATCCTTTTCATAATAGTAACTCTGTTTGGTTTTGGAATAATTGATGGGGGCACTAAAGTCCTCGCGGAGGTCTTTGAGTAGCCGAAAGAGCGTTGCTCGGGAGACGTTTAGTCTACTGGCAAACTCAATGGGGGTGCCCGTTCCCTTGCGCTTAATCAGGGAATGGATGCGCATCAATAGGGTAAGACGGCTATTCAGTCTCATGTGCAGTTGGCTTTGTAGATGACATAATCAATTGGGGTTTGTCCACGGCACACGCCGATACCGGAAGGCCCGTGGATCTTCGTTGTTTGTTTTGATTGACCAATAACACGATACGCAGAAAATTATACCTACGGCTGCCCAGTGTTTTGCTCTTCCCCATGCCGGGTCAGTAGCGCGCTCCGGGAATGCCGGCTAGGTTTTATTCGTTGGCCGCCAGCTTTACCAAGGGCGATTCGGGTGCGTGGACCGTTTCGCGTTTGCTGTACAGCGTGTAGTTGTTCCAAACGTATTTTACTCTTCCCCATCGCGTGGCACTGGCCACGTCGGGGAAAAAACCACTGCCGTTCAGATTGGCACTGGTATTACACAACAGGGGAATCCCCGTTAGTTTTTTATATTCTTCCAAGAGGATACGCACTTCAAGCGCCTCACTAGCAATGTTGACCGTTTGGAGGCGAGCCGTCTGATCCAGGTGGCAGATGGCCGGTACGCGATCGCGCCATTCCTCCCGGACCAGGTGGTCAAAGAGCATGTAGGGATCACTACAGCCCGGATCAAAAATGGTACTGGCGTCTTCCTCCAAACAAATCGGTGCTACCGGTCGGAAGGCCTCGCGCTTTTTCGCCCAGTTTAGCAATTGCTGCATCCCCGCTTCCGTAGCCGGCGCCAAGATGCTGCGATTGCCCAGGGCGCGCGGCCCGATCTCGGCACAGCCGCTCAAGAAGACTACGGGCTCTTGGGTATCTACCAGGTGTTGGGCCAAGCCCGCCAGCGAGCAGTAGCGTTCTTCCCAATCCTCGGCGGGCACGCTGGCGGCCAGGTCGGGCCCCACGTAGGGGTGCCAGTCGAGGTGGTGGCGATCCGTTTCGATCCACATCTCGGCACAAGCTGCCCCGATGGCGCTGCCCGAGTCGTTGGGAAAGGGAGGGACGAAGAGGTCCCGAAAGATACCCGAGGCGCGAATGGCGCTGTTCCACTTGATGTTGAGCGCCGAACCGCCACAGAAACAGAAGTTGGCATTTTCGGCACCAAAGGCACTTACCTTTTCGCCCAGCGTTTCGATCAGCTGCTCCTGCAAGTAGGTATGAAAGGTACGGAGCACGTCGGCATCGGAGTAGCCCCGGGGGGCCACAAAACGCTGGATGGCGCGGCTAAACTTGTGTTCAAACTGGTTGGAGATTTCCAATTCCGCTCGGTAAATGAGGGGGAGGGCCTTCAGTAAATCCTTACGGACCTCCCCCTGAGCGATATAAGACATGATCTTGCCCGCGATCGACAATCCACCGTAATAGAGGGAAGCAAAGCCCTCGTCGGCCAATTGAGCCTTGAGTTGGTGGAGTTCCGCGGTCGTTTTTTTATAGGGGCCAAAATAGAGTCCGATGATGCTGTACATGGTACCGAGCAGGAAGAAGAGATGGCCCAGGTTGGTAATTTTTTTGGTGGCGGCGTGGACGTAGTAGAGGCGGGGATATTGCCCACCGTCCCAGACCAGTACGTAGCTGTCTTCGCGGCGCCGAGCGAAGGGGCTGGCGCAGTAGGTACCGAGGATGTGCCCGGTGACGTGCATATAGCTGGAGTAGGAGAACTGATGGTTGGCGATGGGAAGTTTGGCGGAGAAGGTTTGTCTTTCGGCGACGTCTTCCTTGAGGCCGCGTTCGTTGTAGGCGGCTACGGGTAGCCGGAGGGCTTGGCCCTGGTGGTGGCAATCGAGAAAGGATTCACCGCGTTGGAAAGCCGCGTTGCCGTGCCAGCCGTCCAGTACCCAACGGTCGACCTGCTCGGGGCGGTAGCCCTTACTGGCGAGCAGGGTTTCGATTTCGCTCAGGTCGTCGATGCCCGAGTAGCGCGACCGATTTTCGATCTTTTCCAACTCAATGCTCAATACCAAGCGGCCGTTGTCGATGAGGGCAATGCCCCCATCGTGGGTCGTTTTTACGCCACAGATAATCATGTGTTTGCCGTTTACGGCTAGGTTACCGACAATGGTGAGTTGTGGGTACCTCAGAAAGCCAGGTTAACAGTCCAAAAGTTAGTTCGTTGCGTTGTTGTAAGCCCTCAGGGGCTGGAGCGCATCGGCGGGAATACTGACGGATAGCTTTTGGGCAATCCCTTTGATTTCGACGACGATTCGCTTTTTATTTTGTGCCTCGACCATGGTGCCTTCCAATCCGGCGAGGGGGCCGCTCACGACGCGAACGGCTTGGCCCTTGACCCAGCGTTGGGGATGCACCCGCAATTCTTCGCTTTCGCAGAGCAATTTTTTAATCCACTCGATTTCCGATTCACAGATGGTGGCGAAGCGATCTTCAAACCGAAGAAAACGCGCTACCCCATCAATGGCTCGAAGGGCATACAAACGGTCAGCAGTAGTTTTGACAAAGACGTAACTAGAGAAGAGCGGGACTTCCACCCATTTGCTGCGGTCACTCCACTGGCGTTTGATCCGGTGTAGCGGCAGGTAAGCTTCTAAGGCTTGGTGTTGAAAATGAGCGTACACTTTTTTCTCGGATCGGGAATGGGTGTAGGCCACGTACCATTTTGAGTCGCTCATGGTAAAGGTCTCTAGTTTTGGTTTTTGAAAGGTATAATTCATTTGGGTCCAGCGGATGCAGGCATCTACCGAATGACACTAATCCCGAAGTTATGGCTCCAGCTCTTGGCCGGGAAACCTCTTCATTTTTAGTCCTAGAAAAAACAATCACTACATCTCCAGCGTCAGCACCGGTTCGAAAGTCCGATTAGCTGAAGAATTCGCGCAATTGATCCTACATTCTAGTTCATTCCCAATTGTCTGAAAGACCATTTCGTCCGGCTTTAGTGAAGACACTAAATTCCGTTGCCAAAACGAGACAGTTACAGGAAACTGCCGCCACGGGGCGACATCAATCCACCGTCAGGAAGGATGATTAAATCGATTGATAACACTCCTTGAAAATTGAAAAGTGTGGGGGTAGTCCCACTACAGCGTAAGTTTTATGGAATGTTAAATGTATTCAATGGCAATAACATTTTGGGCAAAACGCACGGGGCGCTATCATGATTGTTAAAAATCTGCCCTTAGTACCGACAATTTAGTAAAAAATAGCCTTTGTTGCATCAAATTATCATGCTTTTTGCAATTTTTTCAAAGACTTTGTTTGATTCGTTATCCTTACTTCAATTACCCTCAATATATAGGATCAGAGTCTCAAAAAGCGGGACCGGACAAAAAATCGGGTATTTTTCTACGGGTCTGCCCTTCTTGACAACGTACTTCCGATAGCTTCCCTATCGAAGCTGCCGGAAGTACTCGCGGGTTGGGAAAAGCAGAGGGAGTGTTAATTTATCCAACTGGTGGATTGACTTTGCGCTGAAGTATCCAAATCAAAATCGTTTCTAAGCCCTTGGTCAATCGACACCACCAATTCTGACAATCCGATAAGGCGCCCTCCGCAATCAATAGTGGTAGTAGCTCTCGCCAGAAATCGTCTTCCAGTCTGCTCAACTCTTTCGACCAGCGACGGTCTCTCCTCTGCTTGGTGCGAAGAACCTGCCCGTCAGCCAGCAGTACGCTCAAGAGCTGTTCGGCAGTATTATTTTTGCCAAGCCACAGTTTACGCCCCCAAAGCTTGACTTTAATCGAACAATCACACAGTTCTTCCAAAGTCATATCAAGGCGAAGCGTGGTATCTATCTCTTGGACCTGCGCCGATACCGAAGCGTTCAGAACAAGTCTGAGTAATAGCAAAACAAAAAAAGTTTTAGTTTTCATACGTTATTTTTTACGTGATGTAATAATGGGACCTTTCCGGCACTTCATTGTCAGGACCAGACCGGTGGAGCAAGTCACCATTGATCCATTTACTATCATTAATACCCAATCCCTGGCCGCGTTACCTCACCAGAAGCAAATCACCCACATCTAGCTGTATCTTGACATCCCAAAAATCTATCTCTACTTGATAGAAGTAAACGCCCACTTCCATTGGTCGCCCACGAAAGGTACCGTCCCACCCCTGTGTTTCCACCCCCGGCTGAAGATTACTTGCCCAAAACAAGGTACCTCCCCAGCGATCAAAAACTTGCAGCCGTCGAATACTCCGAATGGCAGCCCCACCATAAATGGTAAATCGATCGTTGACCTGATCCCCATTGGGGCTAAATACATTAGGTGCAAAATAATCGTGGTCCTTGCTCACTCGGACCGTCAAGGAATCGGCATAGGAACAGCCCAAGCTATCGCTGACCGTGGTGATGTAGGTAGTCGTGCTGGTTGGTTGCAGCCTGGGGTACTCACAATCGGAGCAATCAACTGAATGCGCAGGATACCAGCTGACGCTACTTATCTGCCCCCAGTATTCCACCCCGACTCCCACTTCCTCTCCAAGGTTGATCACCAAATTCTCTCCCAATTCCAATCCGAAGGCATTGACCAGGCCTACTTCTACGGTATCCCAAAGCACACATCCATTCGCATCGCGGAGGGCAATTGGGAACTGACCGGGGAAAAGATCATTCATCACCAGGGGTAATTGATCCACCGTTTCGTACCATGAGGTATCGCGCGATAATAGGTAGGGAGGCACCCCACCCCCCAATGCTTCAAAATGAATGGCGCCATCCAAGCGATCTGGGCAGGTAACCCGTTCCGTACGGTAGTTGATGATAAGAGGTGCGGGCCCCCCTACCGTCACCGAATCACTGACCCTACAGCCCGCTTCATCCTCCATGGTGAGATAATATACCCCAGCCTTGAGACCAATCATATTGGGTTCTTCCGTGCCGTTGCCCCAAAAGTACTGCAGGGGGGTTCCCCCACGCGCCTCTACCTCCACCTCAGCATCGGCCCCTCCCGCACAAGATGCGGGTTGGGTTTGGATGGACCAGTGAATGGGGAAGCCCTCCGTCACTTCAAAGACCTCCGAGGTGGTACAGCCCAAGGCGTCGGTTACCAGTAGTCCGTAGTTGCCTGGTGCTAGTCCGGTAAGCCAATTCGTATCCTGCGCGTGGGTCGACCAGGTGTAAACAAAGGGAGCCTGCCCCGCCAAGGGAGATACCCTGATCGCTCCATTCGATTGATTGTAGCAACTGATGGACACCGTACCACTCAGTTCAAAAGGGAGGATCGAAAAGCTGTCCAGGTTATTGGAATAATCACATTCTGCAATGTTGGTGAGGGGGAAATGACGTTCGAAAAGGTATGGGGTACCGATCGAGTGATCGTCATTGACTACCGCAAAGAACTTAGCCATGCCATCCCAGGGGACCGTCACCGGAAATCGAATGCAACTGTCCTGGGCCAAGGTCTTAGACAGGTTAAATTTACCCACTAAGGGAGCAGTATTGAAACGATTCGTTGGGTCGCCCCAGTAAATGGCGATGGGTGTTTGGAAAGAAAGTACGTTGCGTCCACGATTGCAGACGACCAAGTCCAACTGGGCACTATCGCCCCGACAACTGGCCCGATCAATGCGCAGTTCCGCATCCGCCGCAAAGGATTTGGATTGGGAGTAAGCTTGTAAAAAATTGTTGAAAGGCAATTGCGCCAGCGCCGCCGGATTCCCCTGGTGCGGTGGGATGGACAGGTCATCGCTGACGTGGAGGTTAAAAAAGTGGGGCTGGTTCCAGACGGGCCGAGTCACGGCCCAGGGAGTCGCCGCCGATTCGAAGGCCAGGACTTGGCCGTCCTCATTGCTGGGGCCGCAGGTCGTGAGGATTTCGGTTTGTCCATCCGCATCCACATCAAGGATCAAAGGATACTCGGTAAAAGTACCCGAATGACAGTCAAATTCTGCATGTTGATTGTTCAAGAAGTCAAATATGTGTAAGGCATTGACATCCCGATAGACCAATTCGGCGGCCCCGTCCCGAAAGAAATCAAAAGCGACAACACCAATGGAATGAGAGGGATCATCTAGCGTAAAGGGGTCGAGGGGACCAGAAAGATTGTTGTCGAGAATCACTAGGCTCGAAGTGGTGGAAAAAGCCAGCTCCAGTTGGCCATCCCCGGTCAGATCAGCTACAACGGGGCGCCCCGCCGTCGGGCCATCGGCACTTGAAGCATTGGAGAGGTAAGGCCCCCTAATGATTTCGGGAGTCTGTAAATCCCAAACGTAACACAACCACCGATCATTCTCACTGCTCATGACAATACCATCGAGATCGCCATCGCCATCAAAATCTGCGGTACTGGTAAAACCATCACCAAGAGGAGCGGCGGCCTGCGCCGCCACACTGAAGTCACCAGTGACTAAGTCAACGGCCAATACCTGATTGCCCGCCACAATTTCTAGTCCCGCACAGGAGGGGCAGTGGTAGTCCGGCAAGGCGTCAATGGCGACGACAAATCCGGTGGCGTAATTTTCACCATCCAAACTGCGGCCCCGAGAGAGGGCATCAGTACCCTCTACCAACAATGCCCCCGTAGCTCCTTCGTAGATTTGGGTACCTACGTTGATCTCAACCGTACCATTGTAATCGAAGTCGGCGAGGCTAATCCCCGATAAACGGTCTTGTCTCCGATAGCCAACGGCCTGAGGGCTACGGTACTTCAAAGTCCCGTCAAACTCATAAGCCAGTAAGTGACCATCTTCACCGATGGCGATAATTTCCCCCCAAGCATCACCGTCGACATCGCCCAGGGCCAGCGAACTACCCCCTTCGAAGGTCGTCGCCGTCGGAATACGCCGCTCGGTTTCCCCCGTCTTTCCATCGATAATTAGTAAATCCTGTCCCCCAATACGATAGGTCACGACTTCAGGGATTCCATCCCGATCCAAGTCGCCAGCTACCAATTGCGAAAAATTACCTACGATGGCGCTGCTGGTCCACTGTGGCGTGAGAGCCAGGCTAGTATCCCCAATCGAAGCAATGCAGGTCGTATCACAATCTGCGTAGTACTCATTCAGACACTCCTGCGTACAAAGGCATTCTTCGTCCTGACAATCTAGGGCCCCATCCCCATCGTCATCGATTCCATTGTTACAAATTTCCCAACAGGAGTCTACTTGTATGTAGATCGTATCCGATACACGAATCAGTGGCTCCATCCGAATATCGTCCAAGGCGATATTGTCCCCATATCTTTGCCCCTCGATATTGACGATACAAAGTTCAACCTCCAACTGGCTACCGGAATTCCACTCCGTCTGGACTCCGGTCCAGTTACAATTCGACGTCAAGGTTTGGGGTACAGCATGAGCTCGACGATCTAGGTAAAACTGCAGCTTGGAGACCCCCTCATCTAAGAGCATGGTGGCCCAGGCACTCAGCTCATAGTCGGTATGGGGGCTTACCGAAATCGTTTGGCACCAAAAATACTCCTCCGCTAAACCCTCCGAAGCGTCCGCCATAAATAGGGAGAAATCGGTACCACTACTGTGGTCCTTACAGGGTAACCAGTAATCGGCATTCGCAGTGGGGTCGACACCCACGGTGTAGCAACCCAGACAGAGTGGGGTCTGAAGGGTAGGTGAAGGACGATACTCCAACTCGCTGGTGAAGTGGGCATTACCCTGGCTAAAGTCTCCATTGACGACCAGGTTCTCTCCCGACCGAAAACGCAAGTCGAGCACCAGTACCGTATCCTCCGGGGGACTTAACCAAGCTTGTAGGCCAGCGGGACTCAAGAAGTGAGTGGTATCGGACCAACGCAAGTCGAAGGGCTGACAATCCGTGGGGAATGCGGTTCGGAGCTGTAGGTAGGCACCACGGCAGATGCTGGTATCCGGGCCGAGGTCTACACTAGGGCTGGTACAGTCTACGAATACCTCAGCTGGGGAGATTACCCTTTTAGTGGCTAAGGCAGCGGGCTCGAACAGCGGTAAGTTGGGAAGCCAGGAGTAAAATAGTAGTAGTGTAGTGGAAAAGAGCGCGTAAGGGTTCATTAGCTTATCATTTTGGTTTGGTGATAAGTATTAATCCCATAACCCGCTTGGCGTTACGAAAAGAATTAAGAATTGTACATTTGAGAAAATCAACAGGTAGGAAGTTAAGAAAGCGTTAAGGCCAGTAACAGCGGCTGGGGTCCGGGTATTTTAGGATGTAAGCAATCAAAAATTAAAACAACCCGGGCCTTATTTCTTAACAACAAAACCTATTAAATCATGAAGCTACAATTCAAGCATGGTCAGTTCTTAATCAAAGTTCATTTCAACACGCCGCTGTCTACGGATGATCCGACGGCGGACAATCCGGCCACTCGTCCCGATGTGGATATCGTGATCGAAGATATGATCGATCTGTAGTTTGATCGGGAAGCGGTAGGTCGTATCCCTCCGTACATTGGTACGGAGGGATTTTTACTTTTCCGCCAGCTTGGCCCAGACCCAATCGCGGTAGGCTACTGGATGTAGCTGTTCCAACTTCTGGGTACTCCCTAGTTTTTCAAATTTCCAATCCACGAGGATACGCAGGGCCCGGATAAAATTCAACAAACCCAACTTGGTCAGTTTCTGAATGGTTCTATTGCGACGGATGTATACCTCGAAAGATTTACTCAAACCCAAAATCAATTCCGTCTCGGAGTGGAGCTCGTAGTGGGTACGCAACAGCAGCACTCGAGAGCGGATGGCGTAAAAGACGTCGGAAAACTTTACTTCCTGCAGGGTCCGTAAGACGGATTCAAACTCCCCCCGGGCAAAAGCCAGACGGGCTCTCCCCAGTACGATGGCACTTGCCTTATTTGCCGCATCCAAATAAGCTTCCCAATCGGTCATAAAATCAGCCGCCCAGTCGTACTTTCCCAAGTTACAGGCAATATTGACAATGTTGTGAAAACGGACGTGCGAGATGTAGTGGTTCTCGATAAACATGTGATTGTCTAATCCGAACTGATAAAGGGCGAATGCTTCCGCCACCGCTCCCTCCTGCCCCTCTTTGATGGCCTGGGCCTGATAGTTGATCAAGTAGGCCAGAATAGCTGATTGATCTTCAAAATAAAGCTGCTGCGCGTGGGTATAGAAATAGGTCTTGAGCTTCGTAAAAGACTTGGTACTAGGGTTTTCCAATAGCTTCAAAACGGACAAGTACAGCTCAAAGTGAATGGGACGTGGGGATTTTACCTCCCTAATGGCTTCCCGAATTTGGGGAAGAAAGGAAATCGGGTATTTTTCTTGAATGATTTTGGCCCGACTTTTTAGCTCGCAAGCGTAAACCAGCTTACTCGCGATGAAAAAGCGGTCAAGTGCTTGCATGGCATCTACCACCTCATTGGTTTGCTTATCGGCCTTGGTGGTATGACGATGAAAGTACCGCTGGTGATGCACCCTTAATCGATCCAGAAAGGACCACATATCCCGAGGTTCCTGCCGCTCCAAACGTTGCGCTAGACGATCCAGCTTCTGTCCAAACAATTGGTGCATGCCCCTTTCCCGAAAAATTTCCAGCAGGATAAAATCGCGCTCGGAAAGCTTATTCTGAAAGAGTTTCTTCCAAATCAAGAATTCCTCCACCAATAGATAGAGGTCCGAAAGGGCATCGCTGATCTTACGGTAATTGTAGGGGACTTGTACCCCAAATACCTGGCGAAATATTTCCGCTCTTGGGGGAATATCCGCGTCGGCATTTTGAAAATAACGCAGCAACTGTACCACCGTTTTTTTCTCCGCATGGAGGGCCACTACGTACTGGGCAAACTGTTTTTGCTCCTTGGCGGTCAGTTGTGCGTAGCTGCAGTAAATCTTACTCTTCAACATGGAACCAGGATTGGCTTAGAATGACATCACCGAATTTACAAAAAACAAATGCGAAAAAAGTACGGCGGGGAAAAGGTCTTTTTTTGTATGAAAAAAAACAGTGCAATTACACCATCTTGATGATGATATAACATTTTTCCATTGAGTAAATCATCGGAATTTAAACGCTCTCATTCCAGTGGGGCACCGCTTTTTAAAGTAAAGGGGGTGCCCTCCATTGGCGGACTTAATGGACCATTTTTGCAACACTAATACCTCCTTCCAATGAATTTCCATAGCCAAACTCTCACAAGCTTATGGGCAACCCTCTTGCTTGTTGGCTGCTTTTCCTCACCGCTTATTGGGCAGATTGACTCCTCCCTTTTAGTTACCCGAGGTAGTGCTACTACGATAAGATTCAGCAGCACTTGCTCTGCCAATGGTACTTGCGTACAACTCACTGACCAAACGCCCAATCAAAGGGGAGCGGTCTGGTACAAAAACCCCCTAGTCATAAATGATGGCTTTGAGTTTGTCCTTTGTGCTAGCTTCGGGGATAATGACGCGGGAGGAACGGGTCTTGCCATCATTCTCCAGGATAGTCCCGCCGGTACTGAGGCAATCGGAGTGGGTGGCTCAGGAATGGGCTACGCTGGTATCCCCCAATCATTAGGTATTCTGATTGACACCCACTACGACCCAACGACGGGTGACCTTTTGGATATTGATAATATCACGCTGGTAGCGGATGGGAGGGTAGATAATTACTTGGTCGAACCCATCAACAGCGCCGCGCGACATTGCCCCAATGTGCAGTATCAAACCGACATAAATATTGAAGATGGATCCTATCACTCCATCGGCATCACTTGGGACCCCTTCAATCAGTACCTCCAAGTCTTTTTTAATGGCCGCTTGAGATTGAGCCATCAAATCAATCTGATCGACGACTACTTCCCTTCGGGCCAAGCCTTCGTAGGCGCCAGTGCCGCTACGGGATCGCTCGGTAACGTTCACCGTATCTGTATGGAATCGGAACCCTTTGATTTTGAAACCCAACCCGAGGGTTGCGTCAGTAGTGATCCGGAAATCAACTTTAACTACTGGTACCAAACCGGTGACCCCAATACCGCTTGTTGGTCAATCCATTCTTCCAACCAAGCCGTGATTCAGGAAAGGAACAATGAAGTCACCTTTTACGTCAGTCCCTACGAATTGATCAACACCGAAATGCAACTTACCATGGAAGTGACGGAAGAAGTAGACGATGACTTTATCGGTTTTGCCTTTGGGTATCAGAGCCCTTTCGGGGGAGATCCCGACCAATACGATACCTGGTTGTTTGATTGGAAAAAGGTATCCGATACGATCATTCCCGGTAGACCCTGTCACTATCCCGCTAAGGAAGGGTTTACCTTGTCTAAGCTTCAGGGCAAGATCATCAAGGGTTGTGATCCGGAAGGAGGCCGGTACCACTTTTGTGGCCATCAGCCGGGGCCAAATTTCCGTGTAGTGGACTCCTCGTGGGAAGCGGGGCTGGGTTGGGACTACCAAGTCGAATACGACTTTAAGCTGCGCTACACCGATACCGAAATCCTCATTCAACTAAAGCGCGGTCAGACCTGGGATACCATCTTCCAGCACCGAGCCAGCGCAGGAGAATGTTTTCAGCCCGGCCGTTTTGGCTGCTACACCTACTCTCAATCCGGCGTACGCTTTTCCCAATTCCGCTACCACAGCATCGGCGACTTTCAACTGAGTGCGGAGACCATCTGTTTGGGAGATAGCGTGCAGGTCAGCATCGACACCCCCTGCTCCACGCAGCGCGATAGCCAGTTTTGCCGTACCCATTACTGGGATTTTGGGGACAACTCCCCCAATAGCCAAACGGAAGGCGATAAGGTGGAACAAGGCCTATCCCACCCTTATCTTCGGTCCGACACTTTTACCATCCAACTAGCAGTAGAAGACTACCTCGGTTGTATCTCGCCCCCCTTTAGCCGCCGCGTCGTGGTGCAGCCACTACCCGAACTCGAACTGGGCCCCGACCGCACCCATTGTGCGGGAGATACCAGCCTTTTCCTCCTTCCCCAAGGTTCCATCCACTACGAATGGAGTACGGGGGATACCAGTGCGACCGTTTCGTTCGATCGCGCGGGAGCCTATTGGGTACGGGCAGCGCTGGGGGCCTGCACCAGTACGGATAGCGTCACAATCTCCTTTCATACTCCACTGCGCTTGGCGGACCTGCTAACTACCGCGACTTGCTATGGCCAATCTACCGGAAGTTTTGATATCCTTCCTCAGGGGAGTCTTCCTCCCTACCGCTACTGGCTCGATGATCTGCCAGAGGAGGGTCCCCGATTTACTGCGCTGCCTAAGAACAACTATGAAATAAAGGTGATCGACTCCGCGCAGTGCCAGTGGGATACTGTTTTGGCCCTACCGGAGTATCCCCCCGTAGCCTATGAACTACGGGTCGAGCCCATTAGTTGCTGGTCTTTCGGTGACGGTCGAGCCCAAATCATAAGCAATCGAGAGGACCTTTGGTACCGTTTCGAGGCGGGTAATTTTTCTTCCCATACCCATTACGACAACTTAGCAAGTGGCGACTATCAAATCCAACTACAGGCTTCCTT
>CALCCH010000517.1 GCA_937899855.1 uncultured Saprospirales bacterium
AGGGCGGCAGCCCCCCACTCGGAACGGCCCACAGCCGGATCTGCTCCCCCCAGGGGATCCAATCGCCCACCAGCTCCAGCTCCAGCGAATTCCTCAGGCTCACCAGCTGCCGTAGGGAATCACCCGCCGCCGAGCTGATCGTCAGTTCGTAATCACCCGCCGCCAGATCCGTCCGCTCCGCCCCACTTGCCCCATCGCTCCAATCGTAGCGGTAGGGCGGTAAGCCGCCCGTTGCCCGCCAAGCCAACTGCCCATCGGCCACTCCCGTACAGCGGGGCGATCGCCGCGAGACCAGGGTAGCCCCCAGCGGCCGCCATAAGTCCCAGGTCCGTCGCTCACTGCAAGCCCGAGCGTCTACCACCCGCAGCTCGTAAGTCCCGGGCGGCAACTGTTCGCGTAGCAATTCGCTACTGCCATCCTCCCATTCTACTTGGTAAGGGGGCGTCCCCCCGCTCACCGTCACCGCAATCCGTCCCCACACCAGCTCGTCCGGTAATTGGACCGTAGCGTCCACCAGTAGTGCCAGCTCCCCCGTCGTACGGGCACTGGCTTCGGCACGATTGCCCCGGGCATCGGTCAAAGTAAGCGCGTAATCGCCCGGCGGTACCGACCAGCGAATCGGATCGGTAGCGCCGTCCTGCCAGGCGAAGGCAAAGGGGCCCAGCCCACCCTGAATATTGGCGGCAACTAGGCGAGTCGACTCCGAGCAGCGACCGTCTTTGTGGTAGAGTACCGGCAGGGGCGCCAGGGTATCCAAAGTGGCCAGAAAATCCGGTCCGCCCAACCACAACTGATCGTTCTCATCCCAATAGCGCTGCGTCACTTGGCGAGCGCGCGGTTCGCCCAGTAGGGCGTGGATATCGAGGGGGCCAGTAGCGTCGAGGCGGTAAAAATCTTGGATCCAGTAGCGGGGCGTGACGTGGCGATCGGTGGCGTAACGGTGGGTGGACACCGCTACCCACAGGTGGCCTTCACGGTCGACTTTGGGAATGCTAAAACGGGCGTCGCCAATAAAGCGCAGGGGGTGGACGCTCGCTATCGGATAGTCGGCCACGCGTTCGGCTTGGCGGAGTAAGATCGCCCGGGGCAGGGCATCGCGAAGATCCCAGGGCGGCTCGGTAAAGAGCCAGACGGAATCGCCGGCTGGCCGAGCGTGGACCAGCCCTCCATCCAGGGCGAAGGGCTCGTCCGATCCCCGCCACGCCTGTCCGTCGAACCACCGCAAGCGGATGGGGTCGCTCGTAAAGTACCAGGCGTAGCCGGATTGGGTGAAGGCGGTAAAATATTCCTCCCCCGTCAAGAGGGAATCGGGAATGGGAAAACGCGTGGTATCGCCATTTTCAATGCGTTGAAATTCGGAGCCGACCAGTTGCCAAACCAGAAGGGAGGGCTGGGGATGGTAGCCGATGGCCTGCCAGTAGGGATCGAGATTGGGGTAGCTTTGCCACTGCGTCCCGTCGAAGCGGGCCAGGGTATCGCCTTCCGGGCGGGCGTTAAAGAGCCAAAAGGTGCCGCTGGGATCGGTTTCGACCGCGGCGATGTGGCGAAAGGACAGGGGCCAATTGGCCGCGTCGTAGCCACGCCAGTCCGTTGGGGTCTTGTACCACAGTAAGGTATCGCTGGGCAGGGGGTAGTAGAGCAGCAAATCGCCGCGCGCATTGGCCTTGCCCCAGCGGGGAGACGCGACGGGGAGGGGGCTATTGTGGCGGTTGAAGACTTCGTAGTCACGATCACTGATGCGCCACAGTTCGGTGCCGGCACTCAGCCAATGGTCGCCATTTTGGGGATGGGCGCTGAGGTGCTGGAAGGGTTCGGTAAAGGGCAGGTTGGGATTCAGCCAACGCAGGCTATCGGCGTAGTGACCAATCCGGCCATCGGAAGCCACGAAATAGAGGCTGGCCGCTTCGTCCAATTGCCAACGGCGGTCGATGGGGCCAAAGCCCGTGGGGCCCACCCGACGGAGGCTGTCGCCTACAAAGTGGTAGAGCACCGTATCGCCGAGTAGCCACAACCGATCCTGGACATCAAAACCCAGCAGTTGGGTCTGGCGCAGGGCGTCGGCCTGCCAGGCCAGCTCCTGAACGTTGCCCGTGGGCTCGCGCAGGTAGCGCAAAGCGTTGGCCGGGTAGTACTTGGTCCAGATGCGTCCGGTTCGATCGACGGCAAAGTTGGCGGTCCGTAGCAGTTGGGGCTCGTCGGGATTATAGGCCCGAAGCTCGCCACCATCCGTCCGGTAGAGCCCCCAATACTGTTGGACACAGCCACAGCCGGAGGAGCCCCCCCGGCAGGAGTAGGCTTCGTGGGTCAGGTAGGAATGGCCATCGGGGGCGAGGTGGAGTTGGTAGTAGCCCCGCGAGACGCGGTCCGCATCCGTGCAGTTGAGCGGAGCGTCGTAGCGGTGGGCTACGAAGGGCAGGGGCCGTTCTTCTTCATCAAAAGCGATACCGCCATTCCCATCGCAGGTGGGTGCCACACTGATCCATTCCCCCGCCGCAAAACGCAGCAGTTCATCCGCACAGACGTACAATTGCCCCCGCCGGTCCACCCCAATCGACTGGATGTAGCCCAGGGCCGGAACATTACTGGCGTTGTAAAAAGCACAAAGGGTACCGTCCCGTTTATCGATTTGAAACAGGCCCGATTCATCGCCCATCCAGATCGATTCGTGGTCGACGGCAAAAAAGGAATGGCGGTACTGGTGTAGAAGGGAAAAATCCTGAGCGGCCAGGAGCGGGGGAAAACAGCACAAGAGGAAAAAACTTAACCGGTTCATCAGCTCAATATTTACAAATACGGTAATGGCGTGCCCAGTCGCGAGGAATGGGCTGGATAAAGGTTAAGTCGGTGGGCTTCCACCCGTAAAGGTAGCAATTTTTGAGCCACCTGACCGTCAAAAAAAACAGCCCGACCGCAAGCCTACTGGGGAAGTGCCCATTCCCCGGAGCTCGCCGTCGGGCCCTCTGAAAAACGGTAGATATTTGGTCCGGTGAGGACAGCTGGAAACTGGCCCGCAGCTTGCTGCGGCAGTAGCACTGGCGCCTAGCCGATGGCGTGCGAAGTGAGGCGACATTTGACCCGCAGAATCTGGCGCACCTCCTCCAATTCTACTTCGTAGGGTTTGTACACCACTCCATTGTCCGAAATCAGCCGGAGTCCCGCGACCCGATTCCCTTCTCGAATTTGTTGGATGCGTTTGGCGACCACGACGTCGGTGACGATCACGTAGACCTGATTGTCGCGCAGGGGGCTACCGCGTTCGAGGCTTTCACAAACCACCAGATCGCCATTGGTGATGGTGGGCATCATGCTGTCGCCACTGATTTCGAAGGCGATGAGTTCGCCTTCGAGGTTGGGGATGGAGAAATGTTGGAGGCCATCGAGGAAGTCGGCGTCCTGATGTTGGAGGGCGTAGCCGGCCATGGCGCGGTCGGGGACCAGTACGATATTTTGACGGCCGGCGAAGGAGGGGGCATCGATGGAAAGCGTGGGGATGCTTCCCGCCCCGGGAGCACCTTTTAAAAACATTTTGTTGCTCAGGCCAAAGAGGTAATTGGCATTGGCCTGATAGTGTTCAAACAATTTGCTCAATTGCTCGATGGTGATGTTGCGTTGGCCCTTTAAGATACTGTTAATCACGTGGTTGTAGGTCCCCAGCTTTTCGGCAATATCGGATTTGCCACGGATGTGGCCCTGGCGATACAATTCGTCGTAGAGCGTTCTAAAACGTTGATTTACAATATTATTGGAAAAGTCGGCCATTTTTATAAATAAAATTGTTTTAAAAGCTTGACTGATTAAAACTTTTTGTTTTATATTTGCAATGTCCTTACAAGTTAAGACAACAATACGATTTAAAAAAGTAAGCCCCCATACAATTCGTTTCGCTTAATTCTTTTGTCATGAGAAAATCAAAGTCCGATCTGCCCCTCATCATCTTCGACCAACGCGTCCCCGACACGGTCCGCTTTACGGAGGACCAGGCCGGGCCGCTGACGGAGCAAAACGAGGATGCGCGTACCCAGGCTCGGGAGCTGCCCAACTTAGAAGACATTTTACAGCACCTCTTGATGGGATTACAACGCATCACGATCGCCCTAAAGCACCGACTCAGTGAGGTGGTCAGCACCATTTGGGGAGATCTTCAAATTCCTTGGTTTAAGCTGATCGTTCTGGGCATCATCGCCTACGCCCTGCTGGTCAAGGACATGCAGTTCAACATCGCCCTACAAGCACCCGCCGGTGGTGGCATCGGTTTGCTGCCTGCGTCGGGAGGGGAGGACGGTGGATCCGCGCTCAATATGGCTTATCAGGGTGACCTGACCCCCGCTTCGGTGGCCTCATTAAAGGAGGAAAAAGCCCGGGCTTTTATCAAGCGCTACGCGCCGGTGGCCGTGGCCGAAATGAAGAAGTACGGCATCCCGGCCAGTATCAAAATGGGGCAGGCCCTCATCGAGAGCCAGGCTGGACAAAGCCGGCTGGCCCTACAGAGCAACAATCACTTCGGCATCAAGTGCAAGGCCAAGTGCCGGGGCTGTACCTGCCGCAACTACGCCGATGATGGGGCTTTCGATATGTTCCGGGTGTTTGAAAACCCTTGGGAAAGCTGGCGCGAGCACAGCGAGCTGTTGCAAATCGAGCGTTATCGGGGCCTTAAGCAGCACGCTCAAAAGTTGATCGACGTCATCGAAAAGTATCAGTTGCACCAACTCGACCAACACTGATGTTTTTTGGCACACCATACCAATAATGTAATCACCCGCAAACCATTAAATTACCCGAAACCACCCACTGGGGCGCATCCAGTATTCCGGGAACGCACTACCCGATAAATATCGATACCATATACCCCATACGTCATAATATACTGTTCTGCTAAATTCCTACTGCTAAATTCCTACTGCTAAATTCCTACTGCTAAATTTTCGGTACACTACCCCCTAATTACGAAACACTATGTCCAAGCACTTGATCCTATTCATCGCCTTTCTGGCATTACTGCTGGTAATCCTTTACCACCCCATTCCCGACCCCGATCTCTGGGCCCCGGCTCAACTCCGGGAAAACCAGGAGCCCCGGGCCAGCGCCCCGGACCGCCGCCCCCCCGGCAGGGAAAAAGGCCCCCAAGCAAGAACCAAAAATTC
>CALCCH010000518.1 GCA_937899855.1 uncultured Saprospirales bacterium
CTTTGTGGGTCAGTATCGGGTGACGGGCTGGAGTGTGGGGTCGTTTTCGTTTGGGGGGCGGGGGTGGCAGTGGCGGAGTGGGTGGCCTCGGTCGGAATGCTAGGGGTGGCGGCGATGGCTTCTTCGGTACCGACTGGGGGCAAGGTGGTACTGGGGGCCCGGAGGTACCAAGCACCCAAAGACAGGCCAATCATGCCAATGGCAAAGGTCAACCAAAGCAACAGTAGTCGACGGCGCCGCTTGCGTTCGGGAGTCGTTCCCAGGGGCAGCTCGCGATCCAGCATCGACTGCATCGCTTGCCATGCCTCATCGACAAACTGGTCGTCGATGTCCGGCCTATTTTTTTCGTTACCCTGCATAAAGCGGTAGGTTATTACTTTGTTGAATCAATTCTTTTAATTTCTTGCGGGCCGCGCTGAGGTGCCATTTGGACGTACCAATGCTGATGTCAATCTGTTTGGCAATTTCTACGTGGGTGTAGCCCTCGATGGCGTACATTCGGAAGACCTGCTGAGTGGCGGGCGGCAATAAGGCCACCAGCTTCATGATGTCTTCGGTGTAAACCCGACTGAGCGCTTCCGGTCGCTGGATGCTTTCGTAATCTTCGAACACCAGAAACTGCAGGTAGCGCGAGTTTTGTTTGAAGTAATCGGACAGGCTGTGGTAAACCAGCTTGCGAATCCATCCTTCAAAAGATCCCTTGAAAGCGTAGGTATGCAACTTGGTGTAAACCCTTAGGAAACCGTTGTTGACGATTTCCATGGCCTTATCCCGGTCGTTGGTATACCGCAGACACATCTGCATCATGGTTGGGAAATACTTGCGAAAGAGCATTTCCTGGCTGTAACGGTCATTGTTCAGACAGCCCTGGATTAGCTCTTCATCAGTATATTTCCGTGGTATACTCATAAACTCCACACAAAAGGATATCAAGAAATTAGTTGCTTGCTTCTAAGATAGGTAAAAAACCAGCGCTCCACCGGTCCTCCCCCCGAATTTCCGAAAATAACGGTCGGGCAAATCACCAGGGTCCGTCATTTTTCGAAAATTGTCGTGTTTTAGCAGACTACTTTACGTTTATTTGTTATCAGTGCTTTTTTACCCAAAACTACGGATCAGGGCAGTGCCCCTGGGCAGCTTTATGAGGATAGACCGGTCGTTCGACCAAAAGGGTTGGGTCGGAAAATAAAAAAAATGCTACCTAGCCATTATCTTGGCGCCTCAAATACCACCGCCGCGATGCAAGTTAAGAAAATTCAGGAAGCCACTCGGGCTTATCGCCAACACCTAGAGCGGGAACGTTTTTTCCGCAACCGCTACAAATGGGAGATGCTACGGGGCTTCCAGAGGCACTGGGACCTCGAATCGCCAAATCTGGCGCAGATGTACGACCGCAGCCTGCAAAGTAGCCATACCCGGCGCTGGTGGAAGGGAGAAAATTACCAGCCCAAAGCCATGATGATTCAATTCATGGAACAATCCCCCGACTTCGCTCGCCGCGCGTTCCAAGACCTTTACAACGAAGACAAGGACCTCGAGGGTCGAATCTCGCGCTTCCAGTTTTCCTGCGACGTACTGCTCGAAGAATACAAAAAGGCCCACCCCCTGCGGATCGACAACAACCACTTTCACTCCGATAACGCGATGATCTCCCTTTATCTGGGCCTGCGTTATCCCCAGCAATCCACCGTCATCTTTTACGAAGATTTCCGCGCCTTTCTCCAAAAGATTGGTACCCGGCAGCTGCCGCAGGTCTACGAATACGAGCGCTGCTTCAAGATCTGCCGGGCCCTGCACAACTTCGTCAAAAAGGACGAGGCACTCCTCGCCCTTCACCACTCCAAACTCGAGCTCGAACGGGATTATTTGGCCGACAGCCTGTGGTTGATTCAGGATTTTTACGAGTGGGGCGCCAAAAATTTATAAATTTCATGGTTTCGGTTTAAACCTTGGTTGCCAAACCCAGTCGAAGAAGCACCAACTCAAAAAAACACCCCGCTATCATTAACCGAAAAAATTTCATTTCATGAACACACGTGCTGCTTTTTCCATCACCAGTCTTTTGTGCGCCGCCTTCCTCCTGCTCAACACCAACCTCTTCGCCTCCAGCATGCCCAGCTCCACCGCAGTAGTGGGACCCGGCCAGTGGCAAAAACTCGGACAACGCCGGGTCAATTACGGCCTCGACCGCGATGAGATTTTCATCACCGGACGGGAAGGAAGTTTTTCCAAGGTCAAACTCATGGTGAAAAGATCTGGGATCAACATGCACCGGATGATCGTCCACTTTGCCAACGGCAGTCAGCAAAAGATTGAATTGCGGCAAAACATTTCCGCAGGTTCCGCCACCCGTACGATCGACATCAACGGCCGCCGCCGGGTCATCAAGAAAGTCGTCTTTGTGTACGATACCAAGAATTTCCGGTCCCGCAAAGCCGTCGTCGAACTCTGGGGGCGTCGCTAGGTCTTGCTCCCCTAATCCACAATCCAAGCTTTGATCTTGTTGATCAGACCGTTTTTGAGGGTCGCCATGTCTTCGTAGTAGAGAAAAGGAAAAGCTCTAACGTCGAAATGGCGGCCCTTGCGATCGTCCCGGTGGCAGGTGTACAGGACCTTGAGCCCCCGCCCCGACGCAAAACCCGCCTCAAAATACACCCCGTCCTTCTGCTGCGTAAAATCCGCAATACAAAATTTACACCGCTTGATCTCGGCAATCATCGCATCATTGATGGTGATGTCGCTGTCGAAATAAACCTCGTCGATCAAGATCGGAACAAAACCCGTCGCCACGCAAGCCTCCTTGATCGCCTGCCGAATCTGGCGGATGCGTTCCTCGGGGGAGAAAGACATCGCGATAAAGCAGCGATCGGAGTGGAGCCCATTTTCCTGTAGCTCGATCACCCGATTGAGTCCCGCGTAGGGCAAACCGTGCCCCCTATTGAGCTCCACCGCTTCCTAGTGCCCCTGCGGCGCGAGGGGAGCCAGGTAAAATTGGTACTCCGCCGGATTGACCATATAATAGGCGCCGTAGTTCTCCAATTCGTGGTCTTCGCTGGTGCGAATCCGGGCGCCATCCCACTGCTGGCGGTGGTACAGTGCCAGGAATAGGAACTCCAATTTTTCCTTGGGCGTACGGGGATAATTGGCACTCAACAGGTAATCCACCAAATCAAAAACGGGGACGCTCCCCTCGGGCGCGGGACTTTCCCAGTAGAGCAGCCCTTCCTCCGGTACGTTCCACTTGCCGTTGAGCAACAAGCCGCGCAGGGCGTACTGGTGCGTTTGGAGGTAGTCGGCATGCTGCTCCAGACTGGCTCTCCAGAGGCTAAAGCGCTGGGACTGATCCCGAAATTTGATCGTGTAACGCAGGGTTTGATCGGTTTCCTCGACGTCGAAAGCCTTAAAATCAGTAAGGGGGCAATGTTCCATAAACGGTGGTTGTGACAAGGATTAAGGGCCAGGGAGATCGTGGTCCGCCCTCCCTAGGTTTCGATAGGATTATTGGGGTCGGTGGCCCATTCCGTCCAGGAGCCATCGTAGATTTGGTAATCCGGGTAACCCGCCGTTTCCGCCGCCAAACCCAGTACACAAGCCGTAATTCCCGATCCACAGGATAGGATCATGGACGTACGTTCGCCCAGGCGATCGGCGAAGGCCCGGCGGAGGCTTTCGCGGTCCTTCAGTTTGCCCCCCTCCAATACTTCGGCGTAGGGCAGCGATTGGGATCCCGGGATGTGTCCGCCCCGTAGCCCCGGGCGGGGCTCCGGTACCCGAGCCTCAAAACGGTCCCGGGAACGGGCGTCCAAAATCGGCGTAGCCGGATGGGCCACAGCCATTTGCTGCCGGAGATCCGCCGCCGTCACCAGCGGTGCTCCCCGCAGGACGGGCCAGGTCGCCTCCACCCGCTCGGGACGATCGTTGCGCAGGGGCTCGGTAGCGTATCCCGCCGCCAGCCAGGCCGGAAGGCCACCGTCCAATACCGCTACGCGCTCGTGCCCCAGGGTGCGCAGTATCCAACGGGCGCGGGGGCTGGAATAGATGCCGTGTCGGTCGTAGATCACCAGCGTTTGCTCCGCACGAATGCCGAGTGCCCCTACCGCCCGGACCAACTGGTCGACGCTGGGAAAGGTATTGGGCAGGGCCGCAGCTGGATCGGCAAAGTCGCCTTTGAGGTCGAGGAAATGGGCGCTGGGGATACTGGGGATCGGGCTGCCGGGGGCCAGAACGGGCGTGCCCACCTTGGGAATGGTGGCGTCAAAAAGACGCAGGGCGGGGTGGCCCAGGTGAGGGTGGAGCCAGTCGACGGAAACGAGGGGACCGGGAAGTGGAAGTGGGGTATTTTTCATGAGGGTATCGGTTGGATTAATCGCGGTTGACGAAGAGAAAAGCGTAAGTGGCCGTGATGCCGCCCAGCACTTGGCCGAGGAGCAAGGTGGGTAAATCGGACCACCATACCATGCCCGTGGCGCAGAGGGCGAGGGCCACCGCAGGATTGAGGGCCGCCCCGGAGATGCCGCCCAAGCTGTAAGCCGCTCCGACGACCGTAGCGGCAATGGCCAGACCGTAGGATTGGTTGCCCGCCGTCCCCTTGGCCGTAGCTACGTGTAAGATGACCCATACCAAGGCAAAGGTCCCCAAGAATTCCGCAACGAGGGCGGGGCCAAAATTCAGGCCCTTCTGAGCCGTTTGAAGCTCCCGCTCCCAACCAAACTGCACCAGATAGATGCCCAGGCCAGTGGCCAATACGGTAGCTAGCAGCTGCCCCAGCCAGTAACCGGGCAAGTCGGCCCGCGGCATCCGACCCCGCAACCAAAAGGCAAGGGTAACCACTGGATTGTAATGCGCCATGGAGATGTAGCCTCCAGCGTAAATCATTCCCATCAGTAGGAGCCCGATCGCCAAGGGTACCAGTCCACCACTTAGATTGGCGTTGGCCGCTAAAATGATGGTCACCACGAGGAAGAAGGTTCCAATAAATTCGACGGTGTATTTTTTCACGATCGGGTCATTTGGGGATTTAGGGTTTATCCGGATGGTAATAGCTGACGTCGACCCCTTCCATCTCCATCAACTGCAAACCAAAATTGCGCAGGGTCGCGACGATGGGAATGGCCAGCTCCCCCCTCTCGGTGATCCGGTACTCGGTTTTGGGAGGGACGACGGCGTAAGCGGTGCGGTGTACAAAGCCATCGCGTTCGAGTTCGCGGAGGTGGGTGGTCAACATCTTATCGGAAATGTGAGGAATGGCTCGTTTTAGCTCGCTGTACCGATAGACCTTATCTTTGAGTCGCCAGAGGATGGGCATTTTCCAGGTCCCACCGATCCGATCAATAGCGAATTCAACGGGATTGTAATACACTTTTCCATCGTAGGTAAAGTCGGGCATGGGCTAAAGCTTTGGCTTTCAATATACTTTCCCCGAAGTGCGTTGCGCACGATGGCTTCAGTATCATGACAAAATTAAACCCTAGACTTAAATTGTCGAAAGAATCCAACGAATAATTTGACCAAGCCCCTCCCCTATGAAAACGGCGTACACCCTTCTACTTAGCCTAGCCTGCTCCGAGGCCTACCCGCTTTCCGCCCAGAGCCTCGAATGGATGGTGGGCAATCAGCGACTCTTTGCCGACATCCAGTGGCTCCAGGGACTCGACCCGAGCTACCGCTGGACCCTCTTTAGCCGTACCCGCGCCACCGTCGACTACGAGGATCAACAGCGAGATCTGTTTACGGGGGCCTATCTCAACTATACCAGGCCAAGTGGCATTGGCGGGAGCTTGGTGGGGCGCAGTGGAGCGGGCCACGTATTTAGCGTTCAGCGTATCCGCTGGGGCTGGGAGCGGGGAGGCTATCAATTTGGTTTGGCCAGCAACTTATCGGAGGCGGGCCGGCGCGGAGCAAGCTTGAGTAATAATGTGGGTCTATTTATTCGTCGCGAATTTTAAATTAATCCTACACAGATATGAAAATTGCCATCATCGGAACCGGTAAGGTCGGAGGCAGCTTGGCCCGGGGATGGGCCCGGGCCGGACACGACATCTTGCTGGGGGTACGAGATACCCAAAATTTCAAAGGACAGGAGCTCCTGACCGAAGCCCAAATCCGGGCCGTCAGCATCCCGGATGCGGTAACCGAGGCCGAAGTCGTGCTGATCGCTACGCCGGCGCAGGTGGTCCTGGAGTTGATCAAACAATGGGGTTCCACGGAGGCCAAGGTCTGGATTGACGCCACCAATGCGATTGCCCAATCGCCCCAACCCTACCCCACTGCCTACCATGCCCTTGCGGATCGCTGTGCGGGCGCGGTAGTCAAGTGCTTCAACACGACGGGTTACGAAAATATGCGCAATCCCCGCTACGGGGAAGCGCGCATCGACCTGTTTATGGCGGGCGCCCATGCGGAGGCCAAGGGCATTGCCCGGCGGTTGGCGCTGGACCTGGGCTTTGCCGAATGCTACGATTTTGGGGGCGCGGACAAGGTAGAATTGCTGGAGCAGTTTGCCCTGGCCTGGATCAACCTGGCGATTATGCAGGGGATGGGGCGGAATATCGGTTTCCAATTATTGCGGCGCTAAAGGCTGCGCCCGGGCGTACTGATTTGCTTTGCTTGGCCCCGGTCCCGTGTTTGCGGGGCTGGGGCCAGTGGCCTTGGGGGCCTCCGCAGTCCTCACAAAATAATGTTACCAATGGTCGTCATTCTCCACATTTATACGTAATTTGCTTGTGATTTAGAACCTCTTTTTCAACTACTAGACAATGGATCGACCGCTCGGTCGAGTGTCACCGTGGTCGATCTTCCCACCAGCCCCTGCCCAAAGCAGGTCCGGTCTGGAACTACCCGGTATTTTCTCATTCCCTAAAGTTATAGTATGAAAAATTATCTATCGTTCTTGTTCTTTTTAGGACTATTTTGTTGGAACAGTGCCGCCCTGCGGGCCCAGATTTCCGAAGGTTTCGAAACCAGCTCTTGTGGCAATACGACCAATGCCTTTTTCGCGGGTTGTTTTCCCGGATGGATCAGCACCTCGGGAACGGCGGACATCCAGAGCAACCAATCGGGGATCAGTCCCACCGAAGGCTCCCGCTACGTGAAAATGTACGCCCGGGACATTGGCTTTTGCTCGGGAAGCAGCACGGCGGACCGGCGCTCGGAAGGCATCCTCCTGAATTTCAACTTTCAGGCGGGCGTCACTTACGACATTGAGTACGACATGCGCTGGGCCGAAAGCGAATTTTGCTTCCAGGTTCGCAGCCAGTGGATTTTGACCAACGGCCGCAGCAACCAGACCGGAGGCATCGGCGGTTGCTCCAACCAGCCTGGTGAGATCACCCCCACCATCAACTCTGGCGATCTGGTGGTCAGGACCCATAATATCAACGGCAACACCAACTGGGCAACCTTCACGGTCTCCTTAACCCCCAACAGCAACTACTCCCTACTCTGGCTACTTCACGAACTCCTGCTCAGTTCGAGTTGTGGCATCTCCGCCACGGCCGAGGCCTTCGTCTATCTGGATAACTTCCAGCTCAACACCTGCGACCCCTCCGGTGCGGGCTACACGACGCTTTTTAGCCTGGCCCCGGGGAGCAACTTTGGCGGTTCGGTTTTTGTCAACTGCTCGGCCAATGCCAACCCCGGCCCCATCAACCACTGGTGGGATGTCTTCTACGCCCCCAACGGCAGCACCTCGGGCAATACCCAAGTCCCCGGCAACCCGACCATCGTATTTCAACCCACCGCCTTCTTTAACCAAAACATGGTCGTCAATGAATGGTACTACATCAAGCACGGCATCTGGTCGGACTGCATCAACTGGCGCGAGAGTCGCAAACGCTTCCGGGTTCAGATCCGCCAAGGTCCCGGCTCACCCCAGCCGAGTTACGAGCTTCAAGTTGAAGACTTGCCCTTTGAGATGGATGCCGCTTACACGGAGACGATGACGCAGTGGGCCCGCTCGGGCGATTTGGAGCGCCTGCAATCCGATGCGTCCCCAAGGGCCACCCCGGAGCCTGCGGAGTGGGGACTCACAGCTTCGGACCGATTGGAAAATTTCCCCAATCCCTCTCGGGACCACACCACTATCCGAGTCGAATTGGCACAGGCGGGACCGGTACAAATTACGGTCCGGGACCGGTCCGGACGAATCGTCCAAGTCGTGGAACAGGGAACGGAATTGCTGGCGGGTCGCCACGAGTATGCCCTATCCGTGACGGGATTGGCCGCTGGTGCTTACTACGCAACGCTGCAAACCGAACGCGGCACGACCACGGTTAAAATGATCGTCTTGCCCTAAATCTAGAAACCAAACGGTACCATTGCCTCGATCCCGCAGTAGCGGAATCGGGGCAATGAGCGTTTTGGTAACTACCAGTCAGTTCTTATTTTTACTCGGTAGATAGTTGCAAGGCGATCTTTTATTTTCTAAATTGCCCATCCAACGTTCAAGACAAACAATCATTTACCTTTCGTACTGACTTCAGCCACCTCGCAATCACTGCGTGGTGCCGCGGTTGAGTGGACCGATGTCTCAGGATTCATTTCACTTCCTGGGCTCCGCTCAATCTCTTTTTAAAACGTCATCCGTTCAAGCCAAAACTTTTTCGCCAATCGGGAATTTTCACTCCCCCAACCTTTCTATACCCTCACCCGAGGTGGGGCTGATTGGTAGCGGGTAGTAGTGGTCTCCCAAGCGTTTATTTTCCATTTCCACTGGAGGTGGTGGGCCCTTAGTTTGCCGGCAACTAGGTTTGGCATCGCCGTGTCCAAACGGAAGCTTTTTTAACTACATAATCTAATTTCAATGAAAAACTATCTAGGACTTAGAATGGTATTCGTATGCTTATGCACGATTGGAGTCTGGCAAGGGCTCTCCGCGCAGTGGACCCTACGGGAGCGCTTCGAAGGAACGGGCTGCAACGAATTTGCCTGGCCCTTTTTTGAGGGTTGTATTCCCAATTGGGCCAATGCCTCGGGCACCAGCGACATCACGGGCTACTTCGGCTTCCCGTATTACGAGGGGACCTTTTACGCCCACATGTACGCCCGTTGGGCGGGCGAGTGCTTCGCCGCCCCGGACAAACAGCGCTCCGAGGGCATTTACCTGAATTACAATTTCGTAGCCAACCAGACCTACGAAATCAAGTTCGCCATGATTTGGGACGTCTCCGCCAGTAACGATATCGGGTTGGGAACGGAATGGATCTTGACCAACCAACGCTTTAATCAGTGGGGCGATGAGGAATGCTTCGATTTAGCCGAACGCACGCCCCCCATCTCCCCCGCCGATCAGATCGTAGCCTCTTTTGCGCCCCCCTTTGCGGGTTCCGACACCTGGCGAGAGTATACCATAACCTTCACGCCCAATGCGAATTACAGCCAACTGTGGCTGCGCAACCAGGCCTGGCTCATCCGCGGTTCCGCTAGCGTACAGGTCAAACACCACACCGGCCTCGATAACTTTCGCTTGCTCGCCTGCAACTCGGTCAATCTCAACACCAACTTCTTGCTCACGCCCAGCAGCAATGCCGATGGATCGGTCAACGTCAGTACCCTGGCCTTCCCCAACCAATACCAGGTGGGGCATTGGTGGGATGTCTTCTACGCACCTAACGGCAATACCAGCGGCAATAGCGAAGTACCCGGAAATCCGGTCCGTTGGTCTACCTCGGCCTTTTTCAATCAGAACCTCCGCATCAACGAATGGTATTACATCAAGCATGGCGTTTGGAACAATTGCGCGCCTTGGGAAGAGCGCAGAAAGGCCTTTCGGGTACAAGTGCTGCGATCCAGCCCCGGGGAGCGCCCCAAGTACCAACTGGAGTACCGCGACGTCGACTTTGAACCCACCGAGGAATACACCGCCGAGATGACGGAGTGGGCTCGGCAACAAATCGAATTGAGCGAGGCTTCTCCGGAATCCCTAGGGGTGTCCCAGCCCCGGTTGGAAACCAAGCCGGACGCCTCCGCCCCGCGCCAACTCCGTAATTTTCCCAATCCCTTCCACTCCGAAAGTACGATTGCCTTTACGCTCGATCGGAGCAGCCCGGTATCCCTGATCGTCCGGGACGTGATGGGTAGCGTCGTGGAAGTTTTGGTCGACGGAGCCGAGTTGGACGCTGGAGAACACCAGTTCCGTTTTGCAGCCGACGAGCTGCCCCGCGGGGTGTATTACTACACGCTGTACGACGGGCAACAAAGTGTCAGTCAGAAAATGACGGTACAATAAGAATGATTGTTTGAACGGAATTTTTGGTTGGGTCGGCCGACGGGTCGACCCAGCTTTTGGCTTTAGCTCGATTCCGAGGGCGGGTAGAGCATTCGGTATTCCCGGTGGAGCAATTGGCGGTAGCAGCACACGACGGTTACCGCAATCAGGCCGTACAGGACGTACAGTGGCCGGCCCACCCACTCGCGAAAGGTGTCGTAAAAAGCCAGGTTGTAGTACTGGCTAAAGTTGTGAAAGGTGGCCAAAAAGCTACCGACGACCAGGGCCCAGAACAGCACGTAACCAAGGTGAGCCAGAGAGGCCCGCTTGTTTTTGGGCAGGCGGTAGCACATCCAATACCAACGATCTTTGCGACCGAAATACAGGTAGGATACGTTTTCGCGATAATTGCGGAGGTCTTCGACCGGCCGACGGGGCCGGTAGCGGAAGAGGTAGTAGTGATAGGCCATCAGGATCAGCACCACGATGATTAAATTGGAAATCAGCAGGCCACTCCAACCAAAGCCTAGGTAACGAACCAGGGGATTCGTTTCCATTTCTAATCCCCCCGGCTTAAAAATCCAGAGGCTAGTGGAATAAAAATCACATCCCCGAGCGAAGAGGAGTAGACCGACAAAAAGGTAAAACCTTAGTTTCATGAGCGTTTATTTTTCGTAAAGAAGATACCAAAGTTCCACCGTAAAACCAAATGGGTCCGTACGACCGCTAGCCGCTGGTTTTGTCCTTCCCGCCTTTGCTCATGGCCATGCGCTTGCGACGGGTCATCTTTTTGATGTACTCCACCCGGCGGAAACGCAGGGCACTCCAGTCCGTATCGATGGCCACCATCCGCACGCCTTCCCAGCCCAAATTTCCCAGCACTTGCCAGCCCGTATCGCGGTTGAAATCACAGGTGTAATTTTTCGAGCTACCCTTGGGATAGGCCATCCACAGTAGCGCATCTCCCTCCAGCCGTTGGACCAGCTCGGGTACCAGTCGGTCAATCGCCTCCTGTTGCTCAGTCTAACCAAACCCACCGCCCCGAACGCCAGGCCACCCGCACCCGCTCCCCCACGCGCGGCCCTTCCCCCGCCTCCGAGTGTACCCGCAAACTGTTCACTCCCACCCGCACCTCATAAGTATCCCCCTCCCGCGTCCGCACCACTCCCCACAAAACCAGGTCGCGCTCCCCCATCAGCTCCGCCGCCGTTCCCTCCGCCACGATGCGGCCACGCTCCATCCGCACCACCCGATCCGCCAGGCGCCGTACCTCCCGCCGGTCGTGACTCACCAAGAGAGTCGTCAGGCCAAAGGAGCGGTGTACCTCCGCCAGATAAGTTTGCAATTCCTCGCGCAAGCCCTCTTCTAACGCCGAGAGTGGTTCGTCCAGCAAGAGAATCTTGGGGCGGGGCACCAAAGCGCGCGCCAGGGCCAGGCGCTGCTGCTGCCCACCGGACAGTCGAGCCGGTTTGCGGTCCCGCAATTCCCACAAGTCCATCCGCCGCAGCAAGTTTTCGACGATGGCGGGATCCTCACCCCGAGGGAGGGCAAAACGCAGGTTGTCCCGCGCTGTCCAGTGGGGAAAAAGGGCGTAGTCCTGAAACACCAAACCAATGCCGCGCCGTTGGGGGGGCCAGTGCAGGCGCGGGCTTTGTCGAAACCAATACTGACCGTCTACCCAAATCTCGCCGCGATCGGGACGTAGCAAACCCGCCAGCATCCGCAGTAAGGAAGTCTTACCCGCTCCCGACGGACCGTAGAGCGCCACCAAGCTCCCCCGCTCGATCTGGAGGGCCACCTCAATATCGAAGGCACCGTCGCCACGACCGAGGGTTTTGGAAACGTCCAGGCGAATCACGGGCGTAGCTTTTTGAGGTAGCCGCCGTTGAGCAGATATACCGCCAGTAGAATGACAAAACTGAGGGCGCACAAGATCGCGGCGTAGGTACCCGCAACCTCGTAGTGGAGCGCCTCGACTTCGTCGTAGATCGCGATGGAGGCGACCTTGGTCTCCCCCGGGATATTCCCTCCGATCATCAAAACCACACCAAACTCACCGATGGTGTGGGCAAAGGTCAGGACCAGCCCACTCAGCAGGGCGGGTCGGATATTGGGGAGCAGTACCCGCAGCAGGGTCGTCCAACGCGATTTGCCGAGCACGTAGCTGGCTTCCCGGAGCGATGGGGGCAGCTGGCTCAGTCCGGCTTGGATCGGTTGTACCATGAAGGGTAAGCTATACAGCATGGAAGCTAGGACCAGCCCTTCAAAGGAGAAGATCAGCTGGAGGCCGAGGTGTTGGTCGATGAACTGGCCAAAGGCATTGGCGGGGCTAAAGGCGATCAGCAGGTAAAAGCCCAATACGGTGGGGGGCAGTACGAGGGGCATGCTGATGAGCGTTTCGAGGACGGGCTTCCAGGGGCGCGGGCGGAAGGCCAGGTAGCTAGCGAGGGGGATGCCGATCAAAAAGAGGAGGCAGGTCGTCCAGGTGGCCAGTTGTAAGGTCAGAATAAGTGGTGCCCAATCAATCATGGAGTATCCCGAGGCTTTGTGGCGGCGGGGTGTAGCCATAATCTTGGAGGATTCGACGGGCCCGAGCCGAAAAGAGAAAGGTATAAAACTTTTGGGCCGCCGCCAAGTGCTGCGGACGTTTTTTCAGGACCACTACGCCCTGGGCAATGGGATCGTAGAGCTGGGGATCGACGACTTGCCAGCGACCCCGCTGGTCCCAGGGCTCGGTCCGGATGATGGAGGCCGCCGTAAACCCCCATTCCGCGGCCCCGGTCGCAACGAACTGATTGGTTTGGGCAACGCTGCTTCCGTACACCAGTTTGGGCGTCAATGCCTCCCAGTGTCCCGAAGCCCGCAGTACCTGTTGGGCCGCCCGGCCGTAGGGCGCCAGCTGGGGATTGGCCAGGGCAATGTGCCGGACGGCGGGGGCGGCCAAGTCCGCCCATCCGATGCTATCGCCTGCCGTCAGAGACCAGAGGAGCAACTGGCCGTAAGCGTACACCTCGGGAGCCGCCGTGGCCCATCCCCCACGATACACCTCCTCGGGATACTTCAGGTCCGCAGAAATAAACAAATCAAAAGGCGCCCCTTGTTGAATCTGAGCCGCCAATTTCCCCGACGAGCCAACAATGCTCTTCGGCAGCATTCCCGTCTCCTTTTCGAAGGCGGAAAGCAGTTCGGGAAGGACGTACTGTAGGTTGGCCGCCGCCGCAATGGTGAAGCTATCTTCCCGCGAAGGCGCACAACTAAGGCCCAGTAGACTGACAAACAGGAGCAAACGGATACTAAATCGCAGCGGCTTTCTTAACTTGTATTCCGCCGGACCGGGAGATCGACGGACGGAGAAAGTAGATTTTAAAATTTGGTAAGACTCACTTAACAATTGGACGGCATCTTTGACAAAACCATTATTTCCATTACAAAGCTAATTCTTTTATCATGAAAATCAATTTTACGACTGCCCTGGGCAGTTTCCTACTCCTCTTTGCCTTCCACCAGCCCCTGCGCGCCACGGCCATCGACGACCTCAACCAAGTGATCCATTTTGCCGATCAAGCCAAGGACAATGCAAAAAATGCGCGGGAGGCCACCAAAGACCTCGCGGTACTGTACTTCCAACTGAACGATGACCATATCGATGGCTACATCCAAGTGATCTTTGACGAGATGGACGAGCTGGAAGAGGCAGCCGACGAAATCATCTTTTTCATCAACCGCGCCGCCGGTCAAAACGCCAACATCGACCCCTCCGACATTCAGGATTGGGCCGGTGAATTGGAAAGCTTGGAGGACCAAGTGCGGCAGGAGGCCACGACCCTGCAAAGCCAGATCGACAGTGGCCAACGCCGCGAGGCCCGCGCTACTTACCGCCGCCTCCTCACACTGCTGCGTCAGCAAATCAACCTGGCCAAAGAGATCAAAGCCGAAGCCATCGAACTCCAGGCCGTGGCCCAAACCTACGACGTACGAATCGAATTGATTTATTACGGACAGGTGTACAATGGCAATACCACCCTGGGAGGATTCTACGGCATCAACCAGTACCGCAACGAAACCTTTTACCCCGGTTTCAACGGCGACAACGTCTTCAACAACCTACCCGGCGGCACCTACACCTTTGGGTCTTTTGACGGCTATTTCGACGGTACGGGGACCACCCAAGTAACGCTTGACCCCAGTCTGATCGGTCCCGATGGCTTTATCGTCGTCCAGCTCAGCTACTGGTCGGAGTGACCTATCCCGGTGAGCAGTAGCTCCATCTGTATATTGCAGCGGGAGTACGGCGTGGGGTGACCCGTAATTTTCCGAAAGCCCAACTTTTGGTACAATTTGATCGCCGGTGTCAGTACCGTATTACTTTCCAGATAGAGCTTTTGAGCACCCATTTCCCGCGCCCTGTCAATGATGGCTCGCCCCAGGCGCCAACCAATCCCACGGCCCTGCGCCCGGGGCGAGACCGCCATTTTGGCCAGCTCAAAGTCGTACGCGGGATCCTCCATGACGATCAATGCACAAACCCCCACCGGCTCCCCCCGGTAAAGGGCCACCAAAATGACCCCACCGGGATCCAAAATGTAAGTGTCCGGGTGGTCGAGCGACTGGTAGTCCGTTGCCTCCATGGTAAAGTAGCGCTGGATCCACTCCTCGTTGAGGTCGTGAAAAGCCCGGCGGTATTCGGGGGCGTAGGGTACGATTTGCACCGCCGCCTGTTCGCGCCGTTTGCGTTGCTCGACCACGCGCTGGAACATCGAATGCTGCTCCAGTAGGTATTCAAATTCGTCCATTGCTTCCCAGAGCTGATGGCTGGTTTGGGCCAACATGGCCTCCACCGCAGCGTTCACGTCGAGGTATTGCTCCCGGGCCCGCTCGGCAAACCGACGGCCCTTTGCGCTCAACTGAACGATTTTTTTCCGACCGTCAAGCGGATCCTTGGCCTCGGTGACCACCTCCGCCTTGACCATCTCCCGTACCGTGGCGATGACGGAGGGATGCGACTGGCCAATTTCGACCGCCAAATCCGTAATGGAGCGCCCCGCTCTGTCCGACAACAAATAAAACACCGGGAACCACCGTGGCTTGATCGCAATCCCGTACAGTTCGTAAACCCGCTGGGCATCCTCCAAAACCCGATCACTCAGGGCGCGCATCCGACTGCCAATGGCCATTTTTCCCACTTTTTGATAAAACATAAGCATCATTTTGGTAAACAACTACGTAGTTGACTACATAAATATAGTCAATAATTTTCAAACCAACAAAAAAGCGGTAAGTGGATCGGGTAAACTTCCCGCAAGGGGAAGGTACACGCGACCACTTACCGCCGGTGGATAACGGTGGAGTACGGTGCGGGGTTAGCGCTGAATGATCAGGGGCTGTACCTCTACCCGATCCGCTTCTCGCAAGCGCAGCCAGTAGGTACCCGGCACCATATCGCTCAGATCGATCGTTCCGCTTTCCCGATCCAGGACCGTTTGGCGGACCCGCTTACCCGTCAGGTCCATGATCTCCAGACTGACCGCTTCCTGGAGGGTGGACTTGGATTGATAGTTCAAGACATCGCTGGCGGGTTGGGGGAAGAGCTGCCAGCTGCGTTCTTGGGTGCTGGCGTGGCTGAGGTAGGTGCTAAAGTCGACCGTCGTCTCCCCCACTACGGTGATGTCGCCCTTGGTAATTTCCACCTCGTAACGGCCGGCGACGTCGATCTGACGGATGGCCTCGGTAGCGCCATCGCTCCAGCGGTATTGGGCATCATCGCCAACCCAGGCATTGAGCTCAAGGGTCTCACCGGGTGCCAGGCTAAGTTCGTTGGGCATATTCATGCGCAGGGCCTGCGTCTGGACCTGATCGTCATAGACCATATTGACGATCGGAGCCACCGCATTATTGTTGTTTTCGATCGGTACGAGATCCAGTAGCTCACCGGTGGTCAGGTCAACGACGTGGAGCTGCTGCTGACGGATGTAAAAGTAGCGGTTATTGGCGGGATCGATGTCGCAGTTGCCCGTCGAGAAGCCATCGGGGCTAGTGGGCAGCTCGGAGATGATGTCTACCTGACCGGTCCCAGCGTCGACCGTAGCGAGCCGCAGCTGGGAGGTAAAATAGAGGGTATCGAAAGGATTGGGATCGGTGATCGCCAGGAAATGAAGCCCGTAGATTTTTTGGTCCAACCAGTTGTAGGTCAAGTTGACAAAAAATTGGTTGACGCTATTGTCGGGATAGTCCAGATTAACACTCGTGGCTTCGCCGTTGTCGAGGTCCACGGTCACGATTTCGTTCGGAGTGGCGTAGTAGTACTTGCGGTGGATGGGGTCGATGTCGGAGTTGCCCGATTGGTAGGGTCCGACGCTGCTGGGTTGGCTGGAGATGACGGTGAGGTCGCCGGTGGCGAGGTCGACCGTACTCAGGCGCAGGCGATCACTGCCGCTAAATTCGTGCGATACCCCGTAGATCTTATCCTCTAGCCAGTTGTAGGCCAGATTGGTCATGGGGGTCACGGCACCATTGGGATTGTCGATCGTCACCCGGCGGATCAATTGCCCACTGGGTGCGTTGACCTGGATCAATTCCGCATTATTGGCGATGCCGCGGATGTAGAAATAGGACTTGGTGATGGGGTCAAAATCGGCTACGCCTTGGGAAAATTGATCCGGGCTAATGGGACCGTTGGACAGGATGTTGACCGCACCGCTAGTGGGGTCGAGCCGGGCGAATTGCAAAGAAGAATTGACAAAATTGAGTCCGTAAATTTGACCGGCCTGGGCGAGTAGGCCCAAGTGACCCAAGCTCAGGAACAGAACGAGTAAAGTTGCATTTTTCATAGGCATAGTTTGAGCAACGAGAATTGCTAGATGAAAAAATAAAGTACCGATGGGCCAAACGATTGGTGCGGGACGCGCTACTGTGCTGGAGCACCACCCACAACCATTATCCCAAAGGACAAAACCCCGTTCTATTTATTGATGAAAATTTGAACCTGATTAGAAAACTTCTTCAATTTGTTGCTTTTGGAGGATAAATCCAAGGAAAATGGAGGAATTTGCCATCAGGTAATCAGTTTACGCTCTATCGTGGTCAAAAGAGGAGCGCTCAATACTTTTTCTTAGAGATCCGGTGCTGGGTAATGGCCTTTTGGGCTTTGGATTTGAAGCGCTCCACTCCGGTTTCGCGCAGTTTACGGTGTTTGGTCTTTCGCCCCTGGACCCGCGCCCGCCACTTTTTCCAGTTGTTGAGACGCAGCTGTTGCTTCATCAAGCGAATGACTTCGGCCTCACGAAGTCCGAATTGTACCTCGATGGCCTCAAAGGGCGTACGATCTTCCCAAGCCATCCCAATAATTCGGTCAATATCTTCCTCGCTAAGCTGGTACTTTTCGATAATCTTCATACTTTTAAAACGATTTGCTCACCAATAGGTTTAAGCCATGCTCCAATACGCCTACACCATCCTTTACGTTCCCGACGTCCGGGCCAGTATCGAATTTTACGAAACCGCTTTTGACTTTAGCCGCATTTTTATCAGCCCCGAAAACGACTACGGAGAACTGGAGAGCGGCCCCACCCGCCTGGCCTTCGCCACGCACGAACTGGCCCACAGCAATTTTTCGGGCGGCTTCCGAGCCAGCCAAGCCAGCGAACCACCCTTGGGTATCGAACTGGCCTTTACCACCACCGAACTGAGCGCCGCCGTCGAACGGGCGGTCCAGGCCGGTGCCCGAGTCCTCCGACCCATCGAGGAAAAGCCCTGGGGCCAACGGGTGGCCTACCTGCGCGATCGCGACGGCTTTTTGATCGAGCTGTGTACGCCCATGTCCCAGGACTGATTACGGCTATTCCTCCCAGCGCTTTTCCAGGATGTACATCTTTTGATACGCAGGATGGACGAGTTCAAAATCAAGCTGGGTCCGGTCGATGGCTTGATAACCAAACTTTTGGTAAAAGCCCAACGCGGGGCTACTGTCCACTACCTTTAGCCAAATCGCCTCCTTACCCAATTGGCGGGCCCGCTGCTCCGCGTAGTGCAGCAAGCAGCGCCCCAAGCCTTTTCCCTTGACCTGGGGATGGAGGTAAATCCGTTCCAACTCCGCAGCGGACTCGACACCCGAAGTGGGCCAGTGCTGATGGACGTTGAGCTTGAGCATGCCCCGAATTTTTCCCTCCACTCGGATTCCGTAAAACTCCGCCCCCGCGGTAGCCATCTCCCCACGCAACCGCTCGGGATGCAAGGCCTCCGCCAGATAGCGCTCTCCCCCATCGCGCCACAGGTGGGTGTAATGCGCCAAATACGAGGCCCGCACCAGCTCGATGAGGGTGGGAATATCATTTTCGATACAGCGCTTGATGGAAGTCATCCCAGGGCTTTCCACTACTCCAAGATGATTTTGCGGTAAGTCCGCTCCTCCCCCAGCTGCACCTCCAGGAAGTAGATACCCGTTGGAAAAGCCGCCACCTCCAGGCGAACGGGATGGGAGGGGGGTTCTGGCCAAGTGGCGACCCGACGACCGTCCAGGGTCCACAGACTCAGGGAACGAATCGATGCGGGCGTTTCCACCGTCAGCCAGGTCCTACTCGGCTGGGGATACACCCGCAGCTCCACCTCGGCAAGTGGGGCGGCCGTACCTACGGTAAAGTTCCCCTGGATCAATTGCCCCAAGCTCGGTTGGAAAAAGTGCCCACTACCGGTAACCTGCAGGGCTACGGCTTTGACCAAATACCAATCGCCCCGCCGGTAATCACGGTCCCGATACTGAGGCTCGGTGAGCAGAGTGGTCGTAATTTTTTCAAAGGGGCCCCATTCGGAATCGCTGCGGTAAACGTGGTAGCCGCGCAAATTGGAATCCGGCGAAGGCGACCAGTTCAGGACGGCCGCCTCCGTACCCGCCGCAATGCGCAAGTCCCCCACCGGCGCGACCTGGTACAGTCGTAGGGTGGGATCGCCGTACAGGGTGAAGTGACTGCGGTTCCACCACTCGGAACTGTCGAAATCTTGGGGGGGCTTTTCCAGGGTAGGACGATCCACCGCGTGGTTGATGATGGGTAAGAGGGCCTCACCGAGGGGCATTCCCAAACCCGCTCGGTGGAAAATGTTGAGCCCGGTGGTGGTCCACCAGGTGACCAGACATTTGGACTCCACCCCCAGCAAAGCCCGAATCCGACTGTACACCGACTGGCGTTGTGGCAAATCGCCAAAGCCCCAGTAACTCTGATCGCTGGTAAAGACGGTAGCCTCCATCCCGTGGGTCCGCCAGGCTTCGATGGAAGGGACGAATTGGTTTTGCAGGTACAGTTGAAAGGGGCCGTTTTCACTCACCCAACGCGGATGATTGCCCCCATCGTAGTTTTGCACCACCTCCGCCGAGCTGGAGATACTGGGCAAACTGCGGAAGGCACCATCGTTGGAATTGTCGTAACCACGGAAGAAGGCCGTCCGCTTTCCCATGTCCCAGCCGGGAGCCACTCGGCGGTAGCGACTGAGACGATCCAGATAATTGCCCAGCAGGCTCATCTCATCGGCGGTCAGGTCGGTCAGATCCGCAAAGTCGACCCGGCCGAAAGCCAGTTCGACGGGGGAGGGCAGGAAATCTTGATCCCACTTGAAATCGCCCGGGCGGTTGACGAGCAGGGGATCGACCAGATTACCAGGGTCGTAATCTAGGGTATCGGTAAAGTGGCCGTCCAGGTCGGCGTAGAAGGCATCACAGCCCCGGGCGCCCCGGTTTTCGGCGTGCAGGTCCGGTGCCGGAATGGGCTGGGCGCCGCAGCGCGGCAGGGGGACGTGCCCCAGGATCAACAATTGACGGGGCTTGTCATCGGCGGGGGCTTGGTCGTAAATGGCCTGGATGGCCGCGCGAATGCTCAGTACCTCCGCACCACTGTCCCAGCTGCTGGCCCGCGCCACCACCAGTTCTTCCACCCACCAACCATCAGCGGTCAAGTCGCGTTTGAGCCCTGCGTAGGCTTCCGGGATGGCTGAGGGGACATCGGCCGCCACCAGTAAAATCATCCGTCCTTGGACTTCGGTACGGTCCACGAGGTTGGCCGCGGCGGCGTAGCCAATCGCATCGTAGCTACTCCCGCGAAATTGCCAAGTGTTCCGCCGCCGCAATTGGTATTCCCACTGTTGACCCCGCGGGAGCCCCCGGTCGAGGTAGGAGGGCGTTCCCGGAGGTAGATCGAGCACCACCGTCTCCCATACGGGCTGGGATACTCCGAGTGGCCGACGGTAAATGCTGGTAGGAAATTGGGCGTTGTCCGATGCGTCGAGCAGGCGAATCTCCACTTCCCCGCGATCGGTATCGACCTGGGTTTCGGCCAAGCATACCCGGCGTCCGTTGTTGTTAAAATCAAAGTCGTAGGACTGTGCCGGCAGCAGCGGCACCATTGCCAGGGCAATCCACAATTGTACCCAATACGATTTCATCGGCAGATTCACTTTGCATTTGGTGAGTTGGCTTTCAAGTTAAGAAAAGTGTGAGAAAGGAAGCCCCGGGAAGGCCTTAAATGTCGATACCAAACAAAAAGCCCCGAGCGCAACACTCGGGGCTTGTTTCCCTCGGGAGGGGATGTTCCTAGGACAAATTCATGGGCACCTCCATCAATAATACCCGGGCCTTGCTATCCGCTTGTACCGAAATCTCGTCGGTATTCCAGATGCCAAAACCATCACGGGCGTTCAAACTTTGTCCCTCAATGGTGACATTGCCTTCCAGTACAAAGGCGTAGACACCGTTTTCCTTGCGGTTGATCCGGTAGCGGTCGCTGGCTCCGGCTTCGAATTTACCCAGGTTGAACCAAGCATCCTGATTGATCCAGACGCCCTGATCGTCGGGGTTGGGGGACAGGATTTGGTAAAACTTATTGGCCGCCTCCACCTCGCGGACCGAAATTTGATCGTAGCGGGGTTCGACGTTTTTCTCGCGGGGAAAGACCCAGATTTGCAAAAACTTCACCTCCTGGTCCTTATTCTTGTTGTATTCGCTGTGAAACACCCCGGTGCCGGCACTCATGGCCTGGACATCGCCTTCGCGAATGACGGAGACGGTACCCATGCTGTCCTTGTGCTCCAGGTCGCCCGCCAGGGGAATGGAGATGATCTCCATGTTGTCGTGGGGGTGGGTGTTGAAGCCCCGGCCACCGGCTACGGTATCGTCGTTGAGGACGCGCAGGGCGCCAAAGTGGACGCGCTCGGGGTTGTAGTAATTCGCGAAGCTAAAGGTATGGTGGCTTTTCAACCATCCGTGGTCCGCGTGTCCACGGGTGTCGGCTTTGTGCAATACGGTATTCATTGTTATTTCCTCCTTATTTGGTAAGTGATTAAATCCGATGGGGGCCCGAAGTCGGTCGTAGGTCGACTGGAAATCGCCCTCTTTTTTGGCGTGGACAATGCGGGGCCCCAGTGAGGCAGCGGCGCCCGTCAAGAGGGCTTTTTTGATGAAGTCGCTACGTTTCATGACTCGGGTTTTACGGGTTATTGAAATGGGTCGATGTACTTTCTGATACAAAGATGCGGAGAATAGGGACGGGAGGAAATATGAGAAGAAGAGGAAGACTTATAAAAATCCGACCACAGCGTCACAGTAGCTGCCAAACCCAACATTATATTAAGGTATGTTTGAAAATTATCCTTCGGCGCATCTTTGGCATCTTTGGCATCTTTATAACCTGGCTACCCGTCCGCTCTTTTTTCAGCCGTAGCTACGGCTACGCCAGAAAAAAGGAGCGTCGAGCAGAACCAAAATCTGCTGAAGCTGCATCCAAAAATAGTTGTCAGGCACACCCTGATTAAATGGTCCATCCAAAACATCACGGACCTCATCATTGATCGTTCAGCATCTTCAAATTTCACCGTACGGGAAGCTGTTTTTCTGGACGCCCCTAGTCACATTTGACCTACCAAGTGGGAACCCCCACGCCCTCGATCTTCCACCGGGAAGCATCGCCTAATTGCTGTGAAACCGTCTCGAAAATATCCGAGCTACGGAAGGGGCTTTTGCGCTTCCTCGCCAACAAAAACATTTTGAGATGGCTTCCTATCATTTCTTCACGCTTTACTTTAAAAATTTGTCATGAAAAAACTATTATGGCTCTTTGTCTGGACCTTACTTGGTCCACTGACTTTACCCGCTCAGCAATTCCAAAACGGCGATTTTGAGATCGTCGTTTGCCCCGACGATTGTACCCCCGTCACCAGCTCCATCGATTGTATCGAACGGTGGTTCGAAGGACGAATTTTGGGCGATAGTCCGCTGGAGAAAACCTTTTGTTTTAACGACGTGGTTTGTACCGGCGACTACTCGATGCGTCTGTGGACCACCTCCGACAGCCGCGCCATCATTCCCCAAACCATCAACCCCTACCACGATTTCGATTTCGAGGGCGTCCCGGGACTGATGCGGATGACGATGCACGTCGTCAGCGGTACCGATAATACGGGGGTTCACGTTGGGGGGACGGACCGCCCTCCCGCAACGGGCAGCTCGATTGCTACCCCCCTGGCCTTCGCCAGTGCCGGAACCACCGGGGAGTGCAAGCAGGTGAGTATGATTATGCCGACCACCGCGCGCGATTTTGAGTACCTGGTGTTTAGGACGGCGGGGCCCTCGGGCTCCCACATCGGTGGCTTTACCACCATTATGGATGATGTGCAGGCCTGTGGCCCCTTGTTGCGCGTGGCGGAAGACTGCGGCCGGATCACCGTTTCTCAATCCCGTGGCTGCGAATTGCGAACCCTGTTTACCGATGTCAGCATCGCCAACGCAGCGGATCCGGACAATGACCTTGCCTTCTTCGAAACGGATGACTTGGGTCCTTTCACCTTTGAGGTCGAAGAGGTGGGTACCTATCTGATCAAGGTCCTCATTCTCGATGAAAATCTCGAGTCGTACGAGTTTCAATTCGAACAAGAGGTTACCCGGGTCGCTACCCCTTCCGTGGCCATCAGTGGCATTACCAACCGCAATTGTGTCCTCCACGACTTCGAAATCGACGGAACCTACAACCTCTGTGATCCCACTGACGTCAGCTCGATCGTACTCGAATTCTACCGCAACGGCAACTACACCGGCGTCTCCATTCCGGTAACCGTTAACAACGACGGGACCTGGACTTATTCGGGGATCATGAGCACGGTAGTGGCTGATTTTGGTTTGAACTTTGGCACCTGGTACGACATCATTCCGGTGATGACGAGCAGCTCCGGGACCGTGACTCGCGGAACGGAGTTTACCCTGGGCACCAGCAACGATCTACAGTTTGCCGACCGCTCCGATCCCTTGGTCACCGTCAATAGTACGCAGAACAATCCCACGTTCCGACAAAGCACGTTCTGCGCGGACGCGCAAATTTTTTACCACGGGTTTGATCCCCTCACCACCAATCACTTTTCGGCCATCAGCCGGAGACCCATCGGTACTTCGGGCAATTTTGGCGAACCGCGGGCGATTGGCTGGGTGGATGCTCCCCTGGAAAGCTACACTGGCAACCTGCGTACCTTGTACCCCGGCTACATCAAAGCGGGTTTTGAGTACCAGGTTTTTGTGGCTACTTCCAGTTCCGCCAACTGTATTGCCTGGTCCCCCACCACTACGGTCTTTCAAGTCATCGATTGCTGTGCCCCCGAGGCAACGATCGGCTTCGTCCCCGAGTGCATTGGCCAGGATCAGGAGTTCGTCATCAGTGTAATCGTGAATGCTCCCCTCAGCGGAGCCGATATCGAACGCATCTATTCCAATAATGCGGACTATACCTACCGCTCCCACCTCAGCTTTCAAAGTGGCGATCAGCTGGTCCTTTTGATTACCTTCGTCAGCAACACCTGTTCCTGCGCGGGTAGCCCCCTCCTCCTGGACATCGTATTGCTCGGCTGCAACGAAACCATTTGGATCATGACCGATGAGCCCATCCCCTGTTGTCTGGAAAGCTGTGAAGACGTCAGCTTAGAAGCTTGGGAAAGTGGCGAATGCATCGTCGTCAATGGGCAGGTCGCTCGGGAATTTAGCCTCTTGGTCAGTAGCGAAAGTGACCTACTGAGCGTCAGTGCCTACGACAACGACGCCACCTGTCAAATCACCCCCACCAACCTCCAAATCACGAACAATGGCAACGGCACCAGTACCATCACGGGGATCATGCTGTTTGATTCGCCCGATTGTACGAGCAATGCGCTGCTGACCCTCCAGGTGGGCACCGAGGAGGGATGTTGTGTGCTCAGTCGTCCCTTCAGCTTCCCCGATGCCTGTGAAATTCCCCCGGAGTGCCTGCCGGCCGAGCCCCAGCCCCAATTGCTAAGTCTGGGGGACTTGCCCAGCCTCAGCTTTTCCATCAATGCCCCCAAGGGAAGCCTCGTTACGATTGTCGATCCACAAAACAATGCGACCTACCAGCGGACCGTCGGAATCATCGAGTGTGCCCCCTGGATGCTGGGTCCCAACGGGGAGGTCATCGGGCTCAGCGAATGCAATGGCTTTACGATCCCCGCCCCCGGCAACATCAACTGTAACCGGGTGGATGGGGAAACCCCCAACCTCCCCTACCGCTACGAAATCAGCTACAGCGAGTGCGTCGCCATCGTAGTGGGGAATTATTGCGATTTGACGAGATCCATTCCTTTTGACGGCTTCGATCCCGGTGGAGGCGGTCTGCCCGGAGGATTGAGCAGCGAGGCACCCGCCCTCCTCCGATCGGACGCTACGGCAAATTCGGCAAGTGCCCCTACCCTCTCGGTATATCCCAATCCCTTACGCGGTACCGACTTACTACACGTTGAAGTAAAGGACCTCAGTAGTCCCATTCAAAGCCTCTACCTGGCCGATGCCAGTGGAAAAACCGTTGCCGTGATTCCGGTACCGGAGGAGCGGGCTCGCTTCCAACACCAACTGGAGCAAAAGCTAAACGGAGGGCTTTACCTGGTCGTGATGCAGCTGGCGGATGGCAGCCGGCAGGTCCACCGCCTGATCGCAATTGACTAGAGCAATCGGACGCTAATCCACCCAAACAATTGGACTAACAGTACCAATAATTTGCTACTTTTATCAAGCCGGGCTATGAATATAGCTCGGCTTTTTCTTTTCCCAATGCTGCCCCAGCCCCCAACAAGTTGCTACACTCGCTGTTTGCGAAAGGCGGAGGGCGATACGCCCACGTGCTTCTTAAAAAAGGCACTGAAGTTGGCGGGCTCGGAAAAGCCAAGCTCGTAGGCAATTTCCTTGTTGTTTTGTTCAGAAAAGTAGAGCAAGCGTTGGGCGGCGATGACCAGGCGGGATTGTAAGTATTCCTTGGCCGTTTTGCCGATCAGGGATTTTACCGTGCGGTTGAGGTGGTCGGGGGTGATGTGCAGGGCCTCGGCGTACTGCTGACTCTGGTGCCACTGGCCAAAGCGTTTTTCGACCAGTTTTTTGAATTCGCGCAGGATGAGGTTGCCCGCCTCCAGACCGTGGGGATCCCCAAAGGGGAGGGTACACCAATTGTTGGCCCGGATGAGAAAAATTTCGAGGAGGGCCGCCGCCGCCTGGTGGCGAAAGCGGTCCTGAGAATGATAATCCACCAACATCTCTTCGCAATAGTAGGACAATTGCCGCAGGCGCTCCGCCTCCAAATCCATCGGCGGGCTGTCGCCGTAGTCACGGAAGAGGTTGAGGTCATCCAGGAAGCGGAAGGGGATGTTGTTTTCCGCCAAAAAGGCACGTGAAAAAACCAACGAATACCCCACGGAAGCCTCTTCCTCCACTACCTGGTGTACCTGTCCTGGTGCAATAAAAAAGACTTGCCGGCCCCGCAGCGGATACTCTCGAAAGTCAATAAAGTGGGCGCCCCGGGCCCGCTTCACCAACAGCACCGTGTAGTAATCGTGCCGGTGCGGACTATCCACCACCCCCTCCCGCCGGGCGTAGATGTCCTCCATCCGGGAGATGCCAAAATGCTGGCGCGGATTCTGGCGATTGACGTTCTGGTAGGTCTTGATGTGGTCCATCGGCGGGCAAGCTTGGTGAAAATGATGTGGATACCCTATTAACCCCCCTGGCCAGCACTCGGTTTAGAAGCCCGGGTTAAAAGTCAGATAAGACTCGTGAAATTTCGGTACGCGCTCCCAACTTACTGCCATCGGGTCCTCACTTGGTCAGCTGCCACTCCACGAAGGTCACTGAAAGGACCATCACGGCGCATATTCCGAACCTTTTTTTGACGAGGGGGCATTTTTTTCAAAAAAATTTTTTCCTTATTTTTCGGGGGCTCCAGCCGACGCGGAGGTGTTCTTTCCATTTTGGTTTATGGAATTTCACCCTTGAAAACGTCTATGTACGGAGTTTTCCTACTGCTAGCGAAGGAAACACTCTACATGTTTTAACCAGTTAGAGTAGCAGACTCTAGGTTGGGTGGCGGAGCTGTACGCAAGTACGGTGGCCGCCGAGGAGGCCAGCAGAGGGCTGTGCCTTGAGGGTGGGGTCCCGCCCAGTGGGCGAAATTCTATCTGCCCCTAAAATCACCTCCAAATTCCCATGGCCCCCTTCCGCTCTCCCAAGCCTTTCCTCTCCCCTTCTCCTATCAGTACTTCGTGATAAAACAACTCCTCTCCATCCCTCTCTAAATCTCCACCACCACCCCAATCGTTGGCAGCACCGAGCCCGCTCCCGTATCCAATTCCTTGATCAGGTAACGCTGTTGGTCCACCGGTGCGTCGGGATTGATGATGACACCCGAGCCGACGGGGCGGTTGTTCTCATCCAGTGGTCGGTCGAGTAGCAGGGTGGGTTGGCTGACGGCATTGGCGTTGAGGTTTTGCAGGTCGAGGTACACGTTGAGGCTCCACTTGTCAAAAAACCACTTGCGATCAATCCGCAAATCGATAGAATTGACGGCGGTGTTGCGTAGGGTGTTGAGACGGGTAAAGTCCAGGGTCCCCCCGTTGGTGACGTCCCAGTTGATGACCAGGTTGGAGTCGTCGGAAAAGGGCGTGAGGGGCAGGCCAGACTGGAAGCGGTACGCAATTCCGATTTCGAAGTCCTTGAGAAAGCCCTGCTCAAACTTTTTCCCAATCGTCAGATTAGCAATGTGCCGCGCATCCCAAGAGGAAGGAATAAACTCCCCGTTCTTGTCTTCAAATTCGGTCCAGCCCAGGGTGTAACTGGCGATGCCGTAAAAGCCTTTGTACAAGCGCTGCTGGAACAAAAATTCTACTCCGTAGGCCCGACCGTTGGTACGCGGTACGGCGGGTGCGTTCCCAATCACGCCAAAATCGGCGCCCAGATTGGCGATCGGGAGGCTGTCGCGGAGGAGGAAGGGATAGTCTCGGTAGGCTTTATAATAGCCCTCTATCGTAACCTTGGAGGAAGAAGCCGTATTGAATTCGATACCCACTACGACCTGATCGTTGGTCAAATACTTGAGCCCATTATCGCGGTTGACCAGTCGCCCATCCTCCTGGTAGCCCATTAGGGTATAGGCGGGCAATTGGTAATAGCGGCCGGTATTGAAATTCAGGATGATGTCGGGGGTCAAGGCGTAGGCGGCCGAAAAACGGGGGCTAAACTGATCCAGCGGATTGCTCATCTCGTCGGAATAATCGGCCCCGTCGAAGCGGACGCCCAAGGAGAGGATGAGCCGCTCGTCCAGCAGTTTTCGGCTGACCTGACCGAAGAGCCCGTACTTGTTGAGGTTAAAATCGGAGGCAAAGTCGACGGTGAGGGGCCCCTGGGGCGTAAAGATGCGATTGAAGGTACTGTTGTTATAGCTGGCAAACTCGTAATTGATCCCGTAATTGAATTTGTACCCGTTGGTGCGGACGGTATATTCGGCGCGAAACTTATTTTCGATCTCCTGAGAATTGTAATCCAAGAGTAAGTTGTCCTCACTGCTCTCGTCGTTGTTGGCGTACTTAAAGCTGCGGTTATCGAGCATGTTACGGCTCACGACGAAGGTGTAGTAGCCGTTGTCGCGATAGTGCTTGTAGACCAGGCCCAGGGCATAATTCCACTGGGGAGAAACGGGCAGGGCATTGAGGAGAAATTGTTGTTCTTCCGTCTCGTTGGCCTCCAGGTTGAGTTCAAATTGATCGATGGCCCCCAAACCGATCAGGGTCAGCTCGTTGCGTTGATCGATCTTAGCTTCGGCACCGCTCTCATGCTCTCCATGGC
>CALCCH010000519.1 GCA_937899855.1 uncultured Saprospirales bacterium
GGCCTTTAACGTCCTCCTACTGAGCAGTCCCTACGGCTATGAGTACCTCATTTGGTTTCTGATTCCCAACCGTTTGGGCGTCGCCCTGACCACCTACCTCTTTGCCCACCTGCCCCACCCCGAAGGGGTGCATTGGAACGATCATCCCTTCCAGGCGACCTACAGCCTCACCGGTGCCCAATGGATCAAACGAGCCCTCTGGGGGCAGTCCAGCCATGCCATCCACCATTTTTTACCCCACGTTCCCTGGTTCAAATACCACCGCGCTTGGGATCTGGCCAATGGGGTTTTTCGGAAGCAAAACATCCCCCGCAGAAAAGTCTTTTCCTTTCCCGACCCCCACTTCAAGCAAACCCTCCTCAATAGGAACCCCTCGGATGCCGGTCCTAAAACGCTAAGCGCCAGGGTTGTAACCGTGGTAGAAGTAGCCCAAGGAGTGAAAAGCTTTGTGTTCGAGCCACTGGCTGGGGCAGCCTTTCCCCCCTTTAGCCCCGGGGCCCACCTCCGGGTACACCTGCCCAGCGGTCGGGTGCGCGCCTACTCGCTGGTCACCCCGGCTTACGAAACCACCCGTTACCAAATTGCGGTAAAGTTGGAAGCCCAGGGGCGAGGCGGCTCCCGGGAAATGCACGCGTGTATCGCGGAGGGGACGGTCCTGGAAATTTCAGCCCCCCAAAATCATTTCGTACTCTACGAAAATGTGCAGCGCTACATTTTGATTGCCGGCGGTATCGGCATTACCCCTCTGCTTTCCATGGCCCACAAACTGACCGAGCTGGACAAGCATTTCGAATTCCACGTATGCGCCCGAGAAAACGCCTCGATCCCCTTCCAATACGAACTCCAAAATTGGTCCTTCGCCCCCAATGTGGAGATTCACCTCGATCGGGCGAAGCAGTCCTCTCTGGACCTCCCCAAAATACTGGCTACGCCCGCTGCGGATACGCTGATTTACGTCTGTGGTCCGGCGGGTTTTAACCAATGGGTAAAAAACGAGGCCCTGAATCAGGACTGGCGAGCGGAGCAAATCAAACAGGAGGTGTTTGCCATCGATTCCCTGACCTCCGTGGAAACCGCTCCCTTTGAGGTGGTCCTGAACAAAAGCGGAAAAACCATCGCGGTTGGCAAAGACGAATCCATCATCGACGCCCTGTTGCTACACAACGTCAAGGTGGAGTACACCTGTCTCCAGGGGACCTGTGGGAGCTGTGTGGCGACGGTGCTGGACGGAGCGGTAGACCATCGGGATGCCGTACTGAGCGCGTCGGAAAAGGGGGCGGGCCAACAAATGTGCCTCTGTGTTTCCCGGGCAAAAAATGATAAAATCGTATTGGATTTATAGCATCCTCTAGCCTAAGGGCGACAGTAAACCCACTCCGGGTTCCTAATTTGATGAATTTATTGCAACTTGGTTGCATTTAAAGGAAAATCACTTACTTTTGCACTCAGGCTCACCAATGGGTATTGGTAAGATAGTATCCCAGTTTAGGTGCATTTGATATTCTTGAAAATTAGGTATAAATGACAGTTCAAAGGGTTATAATCGTCGGCTCCGGTCCTGCGGGGCTGGGTGTAGCTGCCTTGCTCAATCAAACGAATATCGACTACGTCGTTTTGGAGAAAAAAGACATTGGTTGTTCGTTTTTGGAATGGCCAGAAAATATGGAAATGATTACGCCGTCCTTTCCGAGTAATGCTTTTGGGCAAATGGACCTGAACGCCATCTGTGAATCAACTTCCCCGGCTTTTTCCTTCAACAAGGAGCACCTCACCGGACCGGAATACGCAGAATACCTCGCGGGGGTAACCGACCATTTCAAAATAAACGTCCGACCCAATACGGAAGTCAAGCAGGTCACCAAGCAGGAGGGCGGCTGGATCCTACTCACCAGCCAAGGTTTGTTTTTTTGCAAATACCTGGTTTGGGCCGCCGGTGAATTTCAAAACCCCCAAATCAATAACATCGTCGGAGCGGAATACTGTCTGCACAGCTCCCAGATCAAATATCCCCAGCGGATCAAGGGAAAGGACTTTGTGGTGGTGGGAGGTTACGAAAGCGGCATCCAAATGGCTTTTGACCTGGTCCGATTCGGTAAAGAGGTGACCCTGATCAATCCATTTGAAATCGACGATCGGAACACGAGTGATCCCTCCCGGGTGCTGTCTCCCTATACGTACAAAAAATATTACGAGATCGAAAGCTCGGAGCTCTACACCGAGATATTGGGGGAGGTTGTCCGCGTCACCAAGCAGGAGGAGCGGTACCAGCTTCACCTAAAAGAGGAGACGATCATCGAGACGGAAAACATTCCCATTTGTGCGACGGGCTTTTCCTTGGTGACCAAACCCGTCCAGGACTTCGTGACCTACCGCGATGATGGAAATCCCCTCTTGGACGAAGCCACCGACGAATTTTGGGGCTACGAAAACATTTATTTAGCGGGCCCTTCGGTACGCCACGACAACCACATCTTTTGCTTTATCTATAAGTTCCGGCAGCGATTCGGGATTATTGTAGAAAATATCCTGAGCAAAGAGGGCTGTGACGAAGAAGACCTCGCTGCGCTGGTGAGCAGGTGGAAAAGAAGTGGCCTGTACCTATCCGATCTGAGTTGTTGTGGTGACGAATGCGTCTGCTAGTCATCGATCCCGAAACATGAAAAAGAAGTACCCCATTTCAGTGGAGCGGCTGCACCTCATCGCGGGATTCTCGCTCGTCGGATCGGGAATAGCGGTGGGCTTTTTGGATGGCCTGGAAATGGCTTTGTCCTGGATGATATTTGGGGCGATGTACATCTCAATGTCGGACATTGGCGAAGCCGAAATGGAGGAAGCCAAGCTAAGACATCCCCTTCACCTCAACCGACGTCTGTTCGCTTACGTCGGGGCCATCCTCAGCGTGTTCCTCCTGCTTTTTTACCTGAACCAACTGTTTCGCTAGCGTTTTCCCGTCCCCAATTTTACCATCCTATTCCTTTTTCCATGGTAAAGCCATGGACCTTTTCGCCGTATCGGATAGTCCCCTTCGCTAGAGTGGCTACTTGCCGGCTGGGGTACAGCGTGCTTGGGGGATGAAATAAACTTGCATCGTAAACCAAATATTTACGATATTGGATATTTCTTGAACCGCAAGGTTTTGTGAGGGCTGGTCCCATCCGCGATCCCGGTCTCCACCTCCCGCAAAGCCTCCAAACCCATAGCTATGATCCTCGTAGTCTATCGCGATTTAAATACCTTTGAGAAAATTGACGCAACCACCTTCCACGACCTGAGCATCTGGGAGCGCCAGCATATCCAAGAATGGATTCGAATATCGCCCGAGCTGCTGGGGGAGGAATTGCTCGTAGTGAGCATTGAATTCAACAAATTTGCCCAATCCAATGATCGACTCGACATCCTGGCCATCGATCGGGACGGCAATCTAGTGGTGGTCGAATTGAAAAGGGATGCCTTCGCGGGCTACGCGGACCTCCAATCCATCCGCTACGCCGCCATGGTTTCCTCCATGACGATTGAGAAATTGCTACCCTACTACAACCAATACCAGAAAAAGTACTTGGCTACGGAAGCCCCCACCAACGAAAAGTCGAGGGCCGACATCACGGAGTTTGTGAATGATGACAATTTTCAAGAACTCTCCAATTCGCCGAGAATCATCCTTTGCTCCGAGGATTTCTCCCAGGAGCTGACGACTACGGTGCTCTGGTTGAACGAAAACGGCCTGGACATCACCTGTGTCAAAATTAAGCCGCACCAAATAGGGGACAAGGTGGCCATTGTGCCCAGTAAGATTATTCCCATCCAGGAAGCGAAACAGTATTTGATTGACATCCAGCAGAAGAATGAGGAGAAAACGGAGGGAAAGGCCAAGTACCGCAAGCGGACGATGAAGATTTTGATTGAGGGGAAGGTCCTCCAAGAAGG
>CALCCH010000520.1 GCA_937899855.1 uncultured Saprospirales bacterium
TGGACCTCATCGATCCCAACGACAACCGCGCCCTGCGTCGCCGACGGCGCGAGCTTTACCTCAATGGCAACTCGGGGCGCGAACGCGAGCTCAACGGCAACCTCAACCTGCTGCACATGAAGATCGGTCCGGGCTCCTCCATCAAGCCGATCATCGCACTGGGGGTGACTTCGCAAAAACGCCTGCCCTGGCGCGAGCTGCGACAGGTGGACGTGACCGCGACGCTGGGGGAGGGCCTGCGCAATCCCGAGATGGGCCACCTCCGCTACTACGGTGGTCAGCTCCTGGCGGGGACCAGCCGCTACCAGCGTAAAAAGTTTGAATGGAACCTCAAGGATGCCGAGTACCAGGCTTTTGACTACCGCAGCTACCTGGCCAAATCGAGTAACCTCTACCACTCCCTGATCGTCTACTTGGGTGCTTTTCCGGCGAGCCGCCTGGAACGGATGCGCTTGCGCTTGAATCGGGGGGCGGGAGTGGCCGATGGGCTGCTGCGACCCTACCGCCCCAACACGACGGATTTTCCCGCTTTTCGCTTTGGGGAGGGGCCGGTACTGACCTTTAGCGCGGAGCAGTGGCCGCGATCCCGTTCCGGTCGGTCCGAGGCGACGGCCAGTACGCTCTACTTTGGCAATCCCGCTTCTATTTTGGCCGACGGCTTGCGCAAAAACTTTGGCCTGCCGACGATATCGACCACGGGGCTGCAGCGCAACGAGAACTTTGACGCTCCCCGCGATAGCATTTTTGAGCGTTCGCCCCTGCGCAGTTATTGCTACCCGGAGTACTCCGAGTTTTTTCAGATCAACCGCAACTGTACGGTCCGCGATGGCTTCGTGACGGGTTTGGTACAGGCGACGGTGGGCGGCTATCCGCTCAAGGTGACGCCGCTGAAGATGGCGGAGTTGTCGGCCCGGATGTTCCGCTACGATCGCGAGTACCGGCTCACCTTGGACGACCGGCCGAATTACCGCCCCGCGCTGCGCTGGGATACGGGCGATTGGGAAGGCGACTACCTGTCCTTTTATCAGGAGGAGATCCTAGCCAGCGTGGAGGCGGTGGTGAAGACGGGGGGAACGGCCGCTTTTCTCGAACCCTACCTACGGGCACGCCGGGCCGCTACGGGCTATCATTACTACGCCAAAACCGGTACGATCAGTGCCTCGGACCGCGAACGGGAGGACGACAAATTGTTTATGATTACCATCAGCAAGACCGATCTGGCGCGGGCCAGTCCCGATGCCTAGCGCAACAATCGCTATTATACCCTTTACGTGGCGGGCTACTACTTTACCGAGCACGATCGAGCCTTGTTGGAGGCCATCATCACTCGGGTGGAAAATGCAAACCTCTTTAAAAACTATATGAATGGAACGGATTCCCCCGGCTACTAGTCGAAATGATTATCGCTTTTCATCAATTTTGATGATATTAACCCTCCTCGTGGGGGTGTACCTTAGTATTAGTCTTTCGACGGATACTAAGGTCGCCTACGACTTTGACCGGGAGCTGGCCGCTCCCCACGAATTGCGGGCGGAGCGCCACTTGGGTTACTTTCAGTTGGAGGCCTTCTTGCGGGAAGTGGACCGCCTGAGCTTTCGGAAAAGTTTGGAGATTCAGCCTACGGCCGATCGAAAAAAAATTTGTTTCTTACGAGGTAAAGTAGACCAAAATACCTTTGACATTACCTTTTACAACCGCATCCAATACCAGGATCTGAGTCGACTGCACCATCTACCGTTTCGCCTAATCAACGAGGCGGACCGCTACGGTTTTGAAGCGGAGGTCAAGCAGATTGATTCCGTGGAGTACCTCTACCTGACCAATGACGTGATCATGGGCGTGCTCCAACGGGTGGATGCCGAATATTCAAACGAGCGATTATGATGAATCGATTGAAGCAGCTGTGGTACCGCTTGCGCAGTTGTCCCATCTGTGGGCAGCGGGGCAATCCACCCCGTACAGCTTGTGCCCGCTGTGGGTACAACTGGGCCGCCGAGACGCGGGAGCTGACCGCGCTCCAGTTGCGGCTGGACGCCGTTTGCCCTCCCCGCGACTACGTTCCCACCCCGGCCCTCGTCGGGTCCCTGTCCTACTACCGCGTGGACTTGCGCACCGACGAAAGCGACCTGCGTACCGCCCGGCTGTACCGGGGGCTGCAAGCCCTCGGGCGGCAGGCGCCAAGCCCGGCTGGTCCGGCACCGGTACGGGAGATGCAAGCTTTTCCGATTATTCCGCCAACACCAGAAACGAAACAATGAAGAGCCTCAACTACTTTTTTTGGTTTTGCTCGGGAGCCGACACCGAAGTACTGGAGCAATGCCCCACCGACCAACGCAAGTACACCAGCATTGGCGTCATCATCTTCTTGGTGGCCTGCTTTGCGGCCCTGGCCATGTTTTTTGCCATCCAGACCATCGTCAAAACCTGGGCCATGGCCCTGGGAATTTCCCTCCTCTGGGGGGTACTCATCCTCTTCCTCGACCGGCTGATCGTAAGTACCATCGTCAAGTCGGATACCTGGCAGCGGCAAATGCTATCGGCCCTACCGCGGATCCTCCTTGCCGCCATCATCGCCATCGTCATCAGTCGACCCATCGAGATCAAACTGTTTGAGGAATTGATTCAACAACAAATCATGAATGACTTGTTGACCGAGCAGGAGGAGTACAAACGGCGCAAGGAATCGCTCAACGAGATGGATGACCTGGAGGCGCAGATTTTTGAATTGGGCAATAATGCCTCCAACCTGGATTCGATCCTGGCCCTGGGCGAACCCGAGACCTACGCCTACCGAGCCCTCCTCGAAGACCTGGAGCAGGCCGAAAAGGAACGCGACCGGACCGTCAGTAAGTACGGGGCTCGGGTTGACGAACTCCGGCGGCAGCGGCGCTCGCTCCGGGATACCACCAATACCGATTATTACGAACGCCAGGAAATTCCTCCCGTCGATAGCCTCGGTACTTGGGTCAAACGCTGGGTGCCCAAGACGGGGACGGAACAGGCCCTCCAGCAGGCGGACCGCGAGTATTACTCCAAACGCTCCCTCATCCGCAAGGCCAAGCAGCGGGTGGATCAATTGGAAGGGGAGGTCCGTACGACGGTACAAGCTTTTCAGGACAGCCTGAGCACCTTGCGTTCGGAATTGGAGATGCAGCGGCGGGGCATCGAGGACGATCGCGAGCGGGTGGTGGCGGCCATCCAAACGGACCTCGACACCAAGCAAGCCATCAACGACCAGTACGGCAATACTTTTTTCAAACAACTGCGCGCCCTCAATAACCTCGGCTACGATGTGGATACCCAAGGGGAGCAGCAGATCAACTCCTTATGGTACATCAAGTGGATGATCTTTTTGCTCTTCTTCGTCATCGAACTGTCGCCGGTATTCGTCAAACTGATCGCCCCCAGTTCGGCTTACGACTACGCTTGTCAAGCCAAGTCGGGAGCGGACTATCAAATCTTTCGGGAGAATATGGAGGCGCGCAAATACGTTGCAGAGGTGCTGCGCGACAAGTGGAAACGCGAACAGTTGGAGCGCGATAATCCCTTCGATGGGAAGCGTCCCTCCTAAGCGGGCGCAGCGAATCCCCCACACTTGGGAAGCCACCCCCGCGGTGGACTAGAAAAACAAACCAAACCAATGGCCTTTACCCTCGAACGCGAACTGCTGAATTTTTTACAAGATCGGGAAGCGATCATTCAGGCGACGATCAATCAAAAATTGGCGGGGCAGAATCTCCAGTCACTGCTCAACCAAAATCTCCACCACCGCCAGAGTCAATCACAACTGCTGGTGGAGGACATCATCCGCGAGGTCATCGACCTGGTGGGGCAGACCGTTAGCCAGGCCAGTATGATCGTCCAGGCTTGGGAACCCCAAAAGTCGGCGGGCCCTTACCACCTGAGTTTTTTGCCCCAGTACACGCTCAAGGGACGGGAAGAAGGCCGGTATATTTTGCCACGGACGGCCACGGGTGCACTGGTGGACCTGCGTTATCAGGTCGAACGAGCGGCCCCCCAGACCCTGCCAAGAGCCGCTCGCCAGAGCTCTCCCCTGTCCCTCATTTACCAGGAATTGTTTTGCGAGACTGATGCGGCCCAGGCCAATCCCTTTCGGGGCAGTACCACCCAGTGGATGGCGGCGGTCATCGACCACCTGATCCTCGGGGCACCCTACGGTGCCAAGCTGGCGGGAGTGGCCTATTACAAGCGGGCCGCGGCGGCCCACCGCCAGCAAAAACGTCGCCTACACTGGCTACACATTCCCGGTCACCTACTCGGGGTGGAGGGCATTGAGCGGTGGTGTACGGAAGCCCTGCGCTTTTTTAATCACCACGAATACCGCCAGGTCGATCCCCCCTTGCACTGGCCCCACAATGAGGCGTTTCGGATGCGGGAGCCGCCGCCGCTGGTGCTGCTGGTGAGGGCTTATCTGGTTGGGCTCTGGCTGCGGGTGGCTTTTTACGGCTCCGATCTGGGGGAGGATTGGTGGGCATTTTTGGAGCGGGAATCGTACCTGGATCAGATCAGGGCCCTGGATGCGGAGGACCCGGCAGCGAAAAACTTGATAAATATTGAGAGCTTGAAAGGGCAGTTGCGGCGTTTGCGGGAGCAACTGGCGGCGGAGCGCCATCCCGCGGGACCGGATTACGAATACTGCTACCTCTTGCCCTTCCGCAAAAACGACAAGTTTAAAATTGAGGGCGCCAGCATGGGCATTACCCAAGCTCCGCAGGCCGACTCGGTACTCTTGCTGACGGATTACGAACTGGGGGATGTTTTTTTCGACTGGGTGGCCCCCTGGATCGGTCGGATCTTTAACTTGCTGGAGGACCTGGAGCGGGCCGATAAAATTCGGGTGTACGCACTCGATGGGGGTTGGAAAATTTTTAACCAACAGCTGCGGCACAACATCCAACGGCACCTGCGCGCCTTGCGCAATGTTCGGAATGTAGAAAAAATTCCCGACCTGATTGAGGACATCGACTTCCTGGTCGGTCTGACCGAGCACATGGCTACGGAGCGCGATATGCGGCACTACATCCTGGGAGCTACGGAGGAAAGTGCGCAAAAACAGTTGCCGTCTTGCGATTTGCAGGAAGACATCGTTGGCTTTATGGTGGGCGTCTTGCGGGAAGACCACCTGAGCCAGCACATCAACTACTACTTTCCGAGTCGCAGTACACGCAAACTGCTGCGCCACTCGGGCCCCGATATTTTACAATACGATCCCCTGACCAAAGCCACCCCCCTACGGACCAACCCGGAGGTGGCCCGCCTGATTTTTAAAGACCTGCTGACCAATGCCATCAAGAACGTCAACGGGGAGGCCCCCCGGGTGCGCATTCGGGTAAGCGCCACCGAGGCGGGCTGGCGGGTAACCATCGAAAACAACCACGCCATCGATGCGCACTGGATGCAGCGGATCAACAGCACCGACGAAAGCATCTTGGATTCGGTCGAGAATCTGGGCATTTACATGTACAAACGCTGCGCCCGAGTCCTGGGCTGGACCATCCGCTGTGACCCCCAGTCGGTGGATCCCGAGCGCCAACTGACCCAAATCTACGTGCAGCTACCGAGTGACCTGACCGTCACCGAGGAATACCGCCGCTGGCGCCAAACGCTTCATCACTGAGCTCCGTCGGGATATTCCCCACGGCAATCCTAACCCCGAACAATTCATAAGCAATGTGGCAATTTATCATGGTAGAAGATGAGGAAGACGATACGCTGGGCTTTAAGTACGGCATCCTGCAAACCTTTAGCGAAACCATCA